>JAYVCM010000515.1:0-8134 GCA_043749955.1 Limisphaerales bacterium
CCAACGCGCTCGCGGCCAATAGTAATTTTGACGTTGTCTCGTCCAACCTTCTCACGATCAGAAATATTCTGGAGACCAACGTGCTCGCAACCAATAAAAATTTATCGGTTGTGTCAAACACCTTTATCGCGATCAAGAAAATGCTGGAAGCTAACTTGGCCAACACTCTCATGACCTCGAGTAATCTGGAATTTATCCAGGCCAATGTGCTCACGCCCAGCGCGACCAATTCGGCTGTGTCGGTCTGTTGGTGGTTTGATAATACAAACAACCCGGCATCGTTGCTGGTCGCCAAATGGGATGCAGGGAATCAGACGACCCACTCAAATGAAATGACTCACACGATTCAGACAAATCAAATAGTCACTTTCTCCCAGCCGACCATTTTTCGCCAGGGCGTGTGGCTGGATCGCGCGATGATTGCCGGAAAACTTGACGCCGGTGAAGTTGGATTCCGTGATGGGTTGTATGCTCATGGCCTCAAGGTCGGCGATGACCTCGTGATGAGTGAGGCGCGCTTCGATGCCGCCGCGAACTTTATTTACGCACAGATCGGGCACGACTTCGCGCTGCAGAACAGCTCGTTCAACAATTTCGATGCCACGGGCATGGGCGTGGGCGGGAGTCTGATCATTGACGGCGGACGATTTAGCAACGGGGCGAGGTTTGAGGAGGTGTCGGTGGGCAAAGCTTTCAAAGGCCAACATGTGCGCTTCGAGAATCGCAACGCCCTGGCCGAGTTCCGCGGCCTGAAGGTGGACGGCTCGGTTGACTTTCTTCGGGCACAGTTTGCGGGGCCGGCGAATTTCATCCTGTCGCATATCAAGGGAAATTTTCAAGCCCATGGTGCCACGTTCGAGGACGATCACTCGTTTCAGGAATTGCAAAGGATCACCCGCGACAGCTTCACGTTCAACACGGACTTTGGCAGCATGCAGGTGGACGGTTTCGCCATTTTCGAGAATGTGCTCTTTGCCCGCTCGGTCTCGTTTCGCAACGCCCAGTTCGGAAATTTTTATCTGGATGGCACGCACTGGCCGGAACCCGGCATCCTGGCGAATTACACCGATGATCCGGGCACCAACGACCTGTTGCGATTGGAGGGCATGGATTTCCAGACCGTCCGCGACGTCACCAGCGGCCATTTTCTGCACACGCCCGCCCAGTTGAAAGAATCGCAGTTGAACCTGCTCGCAATGTTCAAAAACCGGTCGCCCTACAGCTTCGACATCTACGCCAAGCTGGAAAGTTTCTTCCGCCGCGAAGGCGCCCCGGCACTGGCCGACGAGGTCTTCGTCCATGCCAAGAAACGGGAGGGCATTGAAACCAGGAGCCTGAGCCTGGCCTGGTTTGCGAACAAGTTTCTCGACGTGACCGTCGGCTACGGGCGAAAACCGTTGCGGGCTTTTGTCGAGAGCCTGGCCGTCATTGGATTGTGGGCCGTGCTCTGCCGGTTTTACATGGTGAAAAAGAAATCACCGGGGCAGCGACCGGATTGGGGACTGGTTTTATTTTTCAGCCTGGGCACGTTTCTGCCCATCACCGACCTGGGCACGAAAGACCTTTTGGATTGTCGTCACGGCCAGGAATGGTTCCGCTATTGGATCGCGCTGGAAAAAATCCTGGGCTACATCCTCGTGCCGCTGTGGACGCTCGCCCTGGCCGGGCTGGTCAGATAAATCTCGCGATGCGGCCTGCCCGCGATCAGTTTTTTCCTGGACTCCGCAGTTGAAATGGCCACAAAGAGTCACAAAAGGCGCAAAAATAAACAGCTTTGATCGCTTTCCCGCGGCTGCATTGGCCTAACCGGCGGGTGCTGCGGAATCCGTTCTCAAAACTTTCACAGCGAACAATTCTTTTGCGCCTTTTGTGCTTTTTTGCGGCAGCTCAACCTCCATACCGGAGGACTCATGTCCCATGAGGAATTATAGTTGTCGTCAGTGAGGAAAAATAAATGTCGTTGACGGCAGCACCAAACAAAGTGGGCTGGACTCAATCGCTTTGCGCCATTTGCGCCTTTTTGTGGCTGATTCAACTCCTGTTTCTAGGTTTATACACCTTTTCCCACGGCCATTTGAAATACGGCCCGCCCGGCGGAATCACCCGCACCTGCGGATAATTGTAGCGCTCCTTCTCTACGTCAGTTGCTCGGCGATCGGGTCCTGCGCCGTCATCGCGTCCCCTACCCGCTCGGCGCGGCCGAAACTGGTTTTCACCGCGCGCTCATTCTGGTTCACGGTGTAAAACCCGGCCACCAGATACCGGACCAGGAACCAGGCGACGAATCCAACCACACAACCAAGAAAGATGGTGTTCATAAAGTGTGGCTGTTAAATACGCGCTGAAGAAAATTAAACAAGCTAAAAGCCACGCCGGGAAATTGGAGTGGCTCTTTTCTAGCCTTCACCTGTTGCACCAACTGTGAGCCAACATTCGGTGCGATGAAGGATCACCTACTGTCAAACAATCGTGGCGATGAGATGCCGGAGCAAATGATAGGCGGGTTCGTAGGTGCGATTCGTTTGCGGGTCGGGAACGAGTTCGCCGTGAAAGAGCATGTTCCGCATGGAATAAAGAATCTCAATCAGCCCGGCGAAAATCGCAGGTTTGTCTTTTACAAAATGATAGCTGTCCATCACCAGCGCATCGGGCGGCGGCGTTGCGGACAGGAGTGAAGCAAAGCTCACGGGATTGGATGCCTCATAGCTTTGCCGAAGGATGGCCTTGTCATGGGCACTCAGCGAAACATAATCGGGATGCAGCTCGAACTCCTCAATGTTCCAGCCGGTTGTCTGAGTGATGGTTGTTTGCACTCTTCCCCGCGTGCTCGTAATCGTCGAGACAACATTTTGGGAGGCAGTAACCCGCTCCACCCGATAAAACCATTGCCCAATTTTATTTTGCGCAAAGTTTTGTGGATTCCGGCCAATAAATACTTTTTCAAAACTGATGCGGCGTTGCTTGCTGTCTTCCAGCGGATCGGCAGATAGTCGGCGATGAAGGGCGGCGATATGATTGCGGATTTCTTGGGAGTCGGGATCGTTGCCTTCCAGCTTGGCCATGAAGCGGGAGCGGATTTTATTGCCGTCGGTTTTTACTTCGTTGAGGATGTCGCGCTCTTTTTCCAGCGTGTCATATTCGCGGCGATACCAGGCGTTGAAAGGAATCCAAGCCTTCACAAACTGGGTAATGTAATCCACCTCGGATTTTTCCAGCCATTGTTTGATGTTCGCGGTGTTGTTGGTTGGCATATTCAGACTCCATGAGTTTTAAGGTGGGCGAGCGCGGCGGCTTCGGAATCCTCGATGGCGATTTCCACGGCGTGCTGGGCGGCGGCGAGCAATTCATGGGCGCGCTGGCGGGCGGCGTGGGCGCGCTCTACGGCGGCAATGATGGTTGCCTCGGTTTTCTTTTCAACGAACGGAATAAGAAAACGGAGGATGTCGTCGGGATAAAGTTCTGCTTGCGCAGAACCAGTGACAAGCATTTGTGTTTGCCAACGACCGATCATTGAATTCATTACTGTTGCAACATAGATGGGATTTACTTCATTCACGCGAAGCAAGTTGACGTGATTACTTGCGAGTGCGCGTTCATCATTCAGATAGGCGGCGGTTCTGCCAACATTTGCGCCAGTCGTGTAGGTAAGAATATCATTTCTAAAAATGCGAGCGCTCTTAAACTTTAGCTCATTCCAGTATTGTGCGCCCGTGCTCTCGAAATTGTCATAGTCGAGTCCGCATTCAAGAATGTGTCGGCTGTTAATTACTGCCAATGTGCCATCTTCGACATATTCCGGCTGTTGGCCACGGTCACAATGAGCGGAAAATTCCTCCACATGGCGGCAATGCAATGCGTGTTTCTGAATTCTTTCAAGCATTGCCATGTATTTCGGCTGAAAATGCTCGGCGTCGAGACGATTCATCGCTAATGCGTCCGAGGCGCGGCGGATGTAAGTCAGTGGTTCAGGCGGCTGCCAATTTTCAAGTTTCAGTGCTCGCAAGAGAGTTTTGTCAGCCTCGATATAAGCTGTGTCTGTCATTCGCCGCTGCAAATAGGCATTATCTACTTTGCTATCTATCTGGTTGCGGAATCCTTCACTGAATAACGGAATCCGTGCTTGGCGAAGCCGTTCAGGACTAAAGTTGACTTGGTTGCTCCGTATCGAATGTTTCTCGATTTCAAGTCTTCCATTCCTACTGTTCAGGAAGACCATCAATGTAGCTGGAGAGATTATTGCCGGGTTGGGGCGGGCGCGAAAAAGATAAGATGCGAACGCAACGGCGGCATCTTCCATCACTAAACCAGACTTTCCAACCAAACGCGGATTGCCGTTTGTCCGGCATACAAGAACATCACCCTTTTTCAGTTTAAGAGCCTCAAATTTGCCAGCAGTAAGTAACGCGCAATGTTTTTCTACTTCTTCGATGAACCCATTTGAAATCTCATTCAAACGCAGAATTGGAAAACCAATTCCATCTTCGTTTAATTCATCCGACGTGCCGTATTGTGCAAATGGAACGGCTGTTTCTCCTAAAACAAAGTTTTTTTGCACGCCATTCGGCGCGAGATAAAATTCTGCTTCGGCTCTCGTCTCTGGATGAGCGAAAACTTCGGAGAGCTTTGTTTCTCGAACTGCCAGCCCCTTCAAAAGCCGCGCATAGCGCTTGGCATCGAAGGGGCTTAGACGAAAAAACTTAATTTCTCCTTTTTTCCAAATTCGGCGAACGCTTCGGCGATGCCGTCATCGGTCAGTCCGTCGTGATTAAATAAATCATGTTGGACAATCCAATGACCATGCTCATCGCGTAGCGGTTTCCCGTCTTTGTCGGGAGCAATAATTTTTTCACCGCTGGTGTCTTTGCTCTCCTTGCGCTGCGTGGCGAAGAAGATGTTGTAGTCATCCGCCTTTTTGCAGACCGACCCGGCCTTGGGGTCATCGTTCCATTTCTGCACAAAGATAACGCTGGTCTTAGTGCCAGTGTGCGGCTTGAACGTGCTGGGGTGCAAACCCACAACTGCAAGAATGCGGCAGCGTTCGGCGATAAACTGGCGAACGCGCTGGTCGCTGGAAGTATTGAACCGGCCTTGCGGCAGGACTACCGCCATGCGCCCGCCGGGGCGAAGGAAATCCAGATTGCGCTCAATAAACAGCAAGTCGCGGCCTACTTTGTCCTCCGGCTTGCCATTGGCTTTGTGGCCAAGTTCGTAAAGCGATACCATGTCCGGCTGCTTGAGGTCGCCCGCAAACGGCGGATTCGCCATGAGCACGTCGAACTGGAAGGCGCGGTTGTCGCCATTCTTCGCGCGGAGCTTCTTGAGCTTGCTCCAGCCTGGGCCGTAGGTATCGGTCCAATCCTCCTGCTTTATGGTCTCGTCCCACTTTTTCCAGTCGAGCGTGTTCAAATGCAGGATGTTGGTTTCGCCATCGCCGGCAATCAGGTTCAAGCAGCGTGCAACGCGCACGCTCTTTTCATCGAAATCAATGCCGAAGACTTTTTCGCGGGCGTATTCGATGCAGCGCGGCGGCTTTTCATCCATCGTGAAAAGATGAGAGGCTGGCGAACCTTCATCTTTAAGAATGTCTTTCCAAACGTGAAAGATGGAATGGACGGTGAACCCGGCAGAACCGCAAGCGGTGTCCACGAGCGTTTCCTGCTCCTGCGGGTTGAGCATTTTCACGCACATATCAATCACCCAGCGCGGCGTGAAATACTGACCCTTCTCGCCCTTGGAGGATTTGTTGACGAGGTATTCAAAGGCATCATCCACCACGTCGAGATTGGAATTGAACAGCTTCCATTCTTCCAGCGAGCCGATGCAGACTTGAAGGTGGTCCGCGGTCAGTTTGATTTTTTCGTCAGGCGGAAACACGCCGCTCCACTTTTGCTTCGCCTCGTCAAACAGGTTTTGAATGGAGACTTTTAACTGCGCGGCGGTGTTCTGGTTGCGAAAGCGCAGGAACTTTTGGCCTTTCCATTTTCGGTGACTCGCCAGTTCGTCGTAAAGCTTGGTGAAGATGAGTTTGAACACTTCCTCAAAGACATCCACGCCAGCATTGGCGAGAACTTCGTCTTCGAGGTCTTCGATAAGCTGACGGAGCGAGCGGGCTTTCGTGCCTTCGGCCTCGCGCTGCTTTTCCTTTTCGATGAGCGTGTCAATGGTCCATGGCTGCCCGGCAATGTCCTCGATGGTCTGCTGGGCGGTGGGCAGTTCGGGAATGACGACAAAATAATTCGGGTTCTTGCGATGCCAGATGACCGCGCGCAAACCATCGCTCCACAACGCGAGCGGCGCGCCGGTGGCGTGGGTGTAACTTTTGAGCTGGTCTTTGCCGCCCTTTTCCGTCGGCTGCTTCACCTCGGTAATCAAATACGGCACGGTCGGACGGTCAGCATCAAAAACCACGATGTCGGCGCGTTTGGAAGTGTCGCGGCCAAAGGTGATGGCGTATTCAACGCCGAGACGGGATACAGGATATTTGTAATGATGTTCCAGACGGTGCAACCAGAGTTGGCGGATGATTTCCTCCGGCTTGGCGGCAATTTCCTTGTCGCGCACGCGGCATTTGAGGAAATACTTGCCGTTCTTTTCTGTGAGCGTGGCTTCGACGGCGGCGATTTCTTTTGGTGTGAAAAGAGTCGGTGCGTAGGCAGAGTTTTGGAGCAACTCCAAAATAGTTTTGGGCATAAGCTGTTCGTCTGCGCGCGAATCAGCCTGCTGTGTGGTGACTGTCTTCTGTGGGAACCCCGGTGCCTGAAATATAAAATGGGACGCACTTACTTACGCCCCATCACAGGCACCTCGGAGGGCCTACAGGAGAACGCTTTCAGCGCGCCCCAACTGGGGCGCGCTTCAAACGCTGTCTCCTTGCGAAATTTCCGAGGTTTCGTGACGGACAGCAGCCGAAGCTGCGCAAAATTATTTTGTTAAATGTGTTTTCTGGTCGTTTTGTTTTCTAACGCGGGGAGTGTGCGCGGGAAATTTATCAGCGTCAATCCGCGTTCATACTAAATAAAAAGCCGCTCCAGTTTCCCGGAGCGGCTTTTGTTTTCGGTAGGGCGGCGTTGCTGCGCCGCCCAAATTTTTGGGACGCGCGGCAACGCGTCCCTACCACTTATTATTTTTTCTTTGCAGCGGCCTTGCGTTTTTCTTCGATGGCGGCTTGAGCCGCAGCGAGACGCGCCACGGGCACGCGGAACGGCGAACAACTCACGTAGGTCAGGCCGAGCTTGTGGCAGAATTTCACGGAGTCGGGGTCGCCGCCGTGTTCGCCGCAGATGCCGAGCTTGATGCCAGGCCGGGTCTGGTTGCCCTTCGCAATCGCAATCTCCATGAGCTGGCCCACGCCGGTCTGGTCAATCGAGGCGAACGGATTCTTCTTCATGATCTCCTCTTCCTGATACGCGCCGAGGAACGAGCCGGAATCGTCGCGGCTCATGCCCATGCAGGTTTGCGTGAGGTCGTTCGTGCCGAAGCTGAAGAACTCCGCCGTGTGCGCAATCTCGTCCGCGGTCAAGGCGCCGCGCGGAACTTCGATCATCGTGCCGACGCTGTAGGTGAATTTCACTTTCTTTTCCTTCTGCACGAGCGCAGCGGTTTCGTGGACGATGGCGACCTGCAAATCCAGCTCCTTCTTGAACCCGACGAGCGGGATCATGATTTCCGGTTTGCACTTGATCTTCTCTTTGACGCATTGCGCGGCGGCCTCGAACACGGCGCGGGCCTGCATGCGGGTGATTTCTGGAAACTTGATGCCGAGCCGGCAGCCACGGAAACCGAGCATCGGATTGAACTCATGCAGCTCGTGCACGCGGTTCATGATTTTCTCGACGGGGATGTTGAGCTTCCGCGCGAGATCCATCTGCGACTCCTTGGTGTTCGGGAGGAATTCGTGCAGCGGCGGATCGAGGAAACGGATCGTGGCGGGAAATCCTTTCAGCGCCTTGAAGATGCCGTAGAAGTCTTCGCGTTGATACGGGAGCAGCTTCGCCAGCGCGTCTTCCCGCATGGCGAGGCTGTCAGCGAGAATCATTTCGCGCATCGCGTCAATGCGGTCGCCCTCGAAGAACATGTGTTCCGTGCGGGTCAGGCCGATGCCCGTCGCGCCGAAGGCCATCGCGTTCTGCGTCTG
>JAYVCM010000516.1:0-8347 GCA_043749955.1 Limisphaerales bacterium
GGCCGGCCCGGCCGCCAGGCCGCGCTGGAAGCGGAACGCACCCACACGGACGTGGCCCGCCAGATTGTCAAACTCCGCACCAAAGCCGGCCTGACCCAGCAACAGGTGGCCAAACTGATCGGCACTGCTCCCTCCGTCATCAGCCGGCTGGAGGACGCCGACTACGAAGGACATTCCCTCTCCATGCTCCGGCGGATTGCGACCGCGCTGCAGGTTCGCATCCAAATTCGCTTTGTGCCCATCAAGGACGGCTCATTGCAACTGGCTTGAGGACGTGAAACAATTTTTGGCGGAGAAAAAAATTCCCGTGCGGTTGTAGCAGCCGACGTGAGGAGGCTCTAAACAAAAAAAGCGGAAAGCGGAAGGCGGAAAAATTTAGAGCCTCCTCACGTCGGCTGCTACGGGCGCCTTTCAATTTCTTGCAGGGCTGAACTCGCCGTGCACGAATCCCAAAGGGATTCCGTCACCAAGCCCAGGGTTGCGAGGGACGAGCTACCCTGGGTGATCATCGGGAGAAAATCACAACCCCAACGGGGTTGCGGCGGCGGTGAACGTTGGCGGGCCGGGCCGCAACCCCGTTGGGGTTGGGTTCAGGGGCGTGCCGTTCCCAAGGTAGCTCGTGCCTCGCAACCTTGGGCTGAAGGACACAATCCCTTTGGGATTGAGCCATGCGGCCGCTTCTCAAAAATTGAGATGCGTCCGGCTGCTTCAGGACGAAGCGCGGCGGCTTGCCAATCTGCCGGAATACCGTAACCTTCCCGAGTGCGTTAAGCTGGTGAAAGAAGTCGCCGATGAACTCAAAACAAAATAGGGGTATTGACATGACTCCACTTGGCCAGCTCTTGACCCAACGGATTGTGTGGGCAACGGATGAAAACCACACTTGGTGGTGCTTGGTGGAGTCATGTCAATAGGCCTGAAACAAAAAGTCCCTTGCATCCCGATTGAAGGCTCAATCAGCTACGAAGACTGGCTGAAAGGTCGGCGCTACCGTCGCGAATTGGGCAATCGTGTCGCGCCCGAAATCATCCGGCGCAAAACGAGTTCCAGCGACCGGCGGTTGAAGAAACTGTTCAACGGCGAACGCGGCCTGCCATTTACCCCTACCGAGAAACTTTGAGGGAAATCAAATGAAAGCCGTCCTCGCCGCGAGCATTTTCCATTACGGCACCTACACCGTCGGCGACGTGAAACAGTTTTTGGCGAAGCAGAACATTCCCGTCCGGTTGTAGGAGCCGACGTGAGGAGGCTCTGAACAAAAAGCGGAAAAGCGGGAAAGCGGAAGGCGGAAAAATTTAGTGCCTCCTTACGTCGGCTGCTACAGGACGAGGTGCGGCGACGTGAAACAAATTTTGGCGAAGCAAAACATTCCGGTGCGACTCTAAAAATGGATGCAGCAAAAATAAAATCCGCGCTCGCCGACGTGACGGCGGAGCAAGACCCGACCATCAAAAGTTTGAAGATGGCCTCGTTGTGCAGCGCGCTCTGGGCGGAACGCGACGTGGAACTCGTCGTGGTCGGCGGCTCGGCCATCGAGATTTTGACGGAAGGCGCGTATGCCTCCGGCGACTTGGATTTGTGCCACACCTCGGCGAGCCTGCCCATCCGTGAGCGGCAGGAAGTCATGGGCTTGCTCGGCGCAAAAGGTGGTCCGCGAAACTGGCAGGTGGCCGGGATGTTTGTGGATGTGCTTGGCTACGCTGAAAGTTTTGCACGCACGCCATATCGCCGCATTCAAGCGCCCTATGGCGATGTGCTGGTGATGAAGCCGGAAGATTTGCTCGTTGAGCGCGTGCTTGTCTCCGTTTATCCGGGTGAAAACCTGGCAGCGCGCGACTGTGCAAAAAAGCTTATCGCCATGATTCTGGATGGCGTCATCCCGGTGGATTGGAGCGAAGTGCGGCGGCTTGCGAATCTGCGGGAATACCGTAATCTTTCCGAGTGCGAAGCCCTTGTGGGCGAGGTGGCCAATGAACTCAAAACCAAAAATCCCCTGCATACCGATTGACGGCGCGATCAGCTACGAAGACTGGCTGAAAGGACGGCGCTATCGTCGTGAATTGGGCAACCGCGTCGCGCCTGAAATCATCCGGCGCAAAACAAGTTCCAGCGACCGGCGGTTGAAAAAACTGTTCAACGGCGAACGCGGCTTGCCTTTCACGCCCACCGAGAAACTTTGAGCAGCACCGACACCGTCGGCGACGTGAAACAGTTTTTGAAGAAGCAGAAGATTCCAGTAAGACTCTAACCGATATGCCTTACGCCAACTGTAAATTCATCAAGCGCATTGCCGAGTTTCGACCTGAAGAAGAGCGCGAACAGATACCGAATAACACGAGAGGGATTTATGTTTTGTTGCTGAAGGCCAAAGACAATTTTGATGTTGTTTACATTGGCAAGACAGGTGGAAACGTAATAGGCATGTATGGTAGGCTACAGCACCACAGTAAAAGCAAACATGGGAAGTGGACTCATTTCACCCTGTTTGAAGTGCATGACAATATAACGAGTGACGAGATCCGAGAACTTGAAGGACTGATACGCCACATTTATCGAAAAGATTCAGGAGCTAACAAGCTCAATGTCCAACTCTGCTACAAGCCGTTTCAAAGTCCCAAAGTTCTGAAGAATAGTCTTGTGAAATGGGATTAAGAACCTCCTGACGTTCCTACGTGCGGCTGACCGGCGCGAACCTTTTCCTGCCGTGCGCGTGGGTTGCAAAACCCGCCAGCCCCAGCGCCAGCGGCGAAGCGAATCAGCTTTTGGCGAAGAAAATCATTCAGGTGAAGTTGTAACAGCCGACGTGAGGAGGCTCGGACAAAAAATCCCGGAAACGGTAAAGCGGAAGGTGGAAAAAATTTAGAGCCTCCTCACGTCGGCTGCTACGAGATGAGGGGCGGCGCGGTTCCGCTGCGGCGCGACTCGGCGATGAACAGCAGGGTTGAGATCGTTTCGTAGATGATGACGGCGGCCCAGGAGATGCCCGCCCACACCAGCGGTTCTTCCACTGGCAATCCGCAAAAGCCGTTGATAAATAATCCGAGCATCGGTCGCGGCTGGAAACCCCACCATTGATACGGCACCGCGATGGTGGCCTCCCAAAACAAACTGATGAACACGATAAACAGGGCGCCAAAACTGAACGCGCGCCAGTTGATGAACGGGCTCGCGACGGGAAAGAACACAATGCTCGGCCCCAGTGCTACCAACGTTATAAAAAGGAAGTAGCCCGGAAAACCATCGGTATAAGGATGCGCGCCAAACTTTTTGTAAAGCAAACCCAGCAGAAAAATGACGACCACGAAAATGGCCGAGGCCGGATGAAACGAAATGGCATCGCGATACCGTTTGTCCTGGCGCGGCGCGTCATCAACGTTGTAGGCCGCGAACCATACTTCGTCGCCCCAGACATAAACCAGCAGGACGGCCAGTGCGCCGAAAATGTAGAAGCCGGCTTCTTCAATGGGAATTGTCTTATGCCAGCCGTCCACGAAAGAATATCCATAGAAATTTATTCCGAGCACGGCGTCATGGTTCGGGAAGGTGAAGAAGCTCAAGCCAAAGAACATGTCGAGCATAATGCCGCCGACGGAAATGATCAGCGTGGTCAGCCAAAACGCGCGTTTCTGAATCGGGCTTTGCCGCCGGCCGGAGAGCCAACTGGCGAGCACCACGACCGGCACGATAAACAGCGAGAGACTCCAAGTATAGCCGAGATGGGTGGGATTGGCCTTTAGATCAACGACCAGAGGACGCGGTTGGGCGACGGTCATGAGCGTGAGAACGAACGGCACCGTCAATGCCACGGCCATGCAGATTACGAGCCAGTAGTCGTTGGACAATCGTTTCTTGGGCATAGGAATATTGCCCGCAACTCATAACGGGATGCGGCCGCACTTGCAAGCCGCATGGGACATTTGAATAACCGGAGAACCAAGGTGAAACCCGCCCGCTTTTTATCGTCCAAAACGGCCTGTGATTAAGCGGAAATCAAGCGGGAGGCCCATTTTAAGCCCGAATAAACACGGTGAATAACTCGCCCTTAAAACGGGATGCGGACTGTAACCGGTATTTGCCTGTTAACCCTAATTTTGAAAAACCTTTGCCGTCGGAAATCGTCGGGGCGGTGCGGCCGCCGAAGATTTTCGGGCAGATGGTCAGGTTGATTTCGTCCACCAAATTGGCGCGGAACAGCGCATCGTTCAATTCGCCGCCGCCTTCGCATAAAAGCCGTTTTACGCCCCATTTCGCCCGCAGCCAGCGCAACGCCGCGCGGAAATTTATTTCCGTTTCGCCGAACAGCTTCACCTCGTCCGCCAGTGCGCGGAGCTGCGCCAGATTTTTTTTGGAAATGCGCCTGGTCGTCAGCACGATGACGGGTGAAACGCCTTTCTTGAAAATTTCCGCGTCGGGGTCAATCGAGCCGCTGCCGCTCACAATCACGCGCAAATTATATTCCGCCAGCGCGTGCTTCAGCCGCCGCTGCCGGAACTTTGCGCCGCCCGTCCCCAAAATGCTTTGCGAAATTTCCACCGTCCGCGCGCCGCACATCACGGCGTCAGCCGTGGCGCGCAGCTCGTAAAGATGTTTCAAATCCCGCGCGCTGCCGAACGAGTGGACCGCGCGGTTCGCCGTCGCGATCTTTCCGTCCGCCGTCATCGCCAGGTTGACGAGCACAAACGGCAGTTTTGAATTTTGTTTTTTTACTTTTGAATTCACAGGATGAGCATCGCATCACCATAGCTAAAGAAGCGGTAACGCTCGCGGATCGCCTCGGCGTAGGCGGACAAAACCAGGTCGCGCCCGCGGAGTTTTTCGCCGGGCGCGGCGAACGCGCTCACGAGCATCAGCAGGGTGGACTCCGGCAGATGAAAATTTGTCAGCAGCGCATTCACGATTTGAAACGTTGCCGGCGGAAAAAGGAAGATGTCGGTCTTTCCCTTGTGAACATTGAGTGTTCCAGCGTTCCGTCGCGCCACGGTTTCGAGCGTGCGCGTGGCCGTGGTGCCGACGGCGATGACGCGATGGCCGGATTTTTTGGCGGCGTTGACGGCGGCAACCGTTGCTTCGCCGAGTTCAAACCGCTCCGCGTGCATCTTGTGTTCGGCGATTTTTTCGACCTTCACCGGGAGAAAAGTTCCCGCGCCGACGTGCAGTGTGACAAAACAAATTTTCACGCCATGTGCCTGGATTTTTTCCAGAATTTCCGGCGTGAAGTGCAGGCCTGCCGTCGGCGCGGCGACGGAACCGGCCGGTTTTGCGAATACGGTCTGGTAACGCTCCTTGTCTTCAGGCAACTCGCCATGCCGCTCAATGTAGGGCGGCAGCGGCATTTCACCGAGCGCATCCAGCTCGTCGAAAATGTTTTTCGAGCCTGAAAATTGCAGCCGGCGATGGCCTTCGGCGTTCACTTCAGTCACGGTGGCGAGGATTTCCACCGGCTGGCCGCAGCGGTCGAGGAGTATGATTTGCGTTCCAATTGGCGCGCGTTTGCCGGGGCGCATCATGGCCCACCAATCGTTCGCAGAATTTTCTTCCAGCAGCAGAATCTCAAATTTCCCGCCGGTTTTGGAATTGTTTCCATGCAGCCGCGCCGGAATCACGCGCGAATCGTTCAAAACCAAAACGTCGCCGGGCTGAAAAAAATCCAGCAGTTCGGAAAACCGGTGATGCTCGATTTTTCCAGTGTTTCTCTGCAAAACGAGCAGGCGCGAACCGTCGCGGCGCGCGGCGGGCTGCTGCGCGATGAGTTCAGCTGGCAGGTTGAAATGGAAGTCGGCGGTTCGCATCGGCGGGGAGCGTAACGGAGCAGGGCGGGGGCTGACAATTCACAGTTCGTGTCAATTGTGAATAACTTTTGAATAAATCGCGCTTTTGAGTGCAAATACCTGTTGACACAAAGTGGGTTGGTGTGGCTTAAATAGGGGCGTTGTGGGTGAGATTGCTGTTTTCAAGAAAAACGGTGAACAAAGATGAGCGACGCGAAACCAATCGAGCGGACTTACTACAACTCCTGCTACCGGCACGGAGTTGATGAGAAGCGGCGCGTTCAGATCCCGGCCAAGTGGCGGCCCGAAACCGAGGGCACGGAGCTGACGGTGATTCTCTGGTCGAAACATTCGGCGGGAAACTGCCTGCGCGTTTTGCCGCCGAAGGAGATGGCGCAGTTGATGGACGAGATTGACGTGATGCCCAGCAGCAACCCGAACAAGGTGGCGCTGAAACGAATCATCGGCAGCAAGTCGGTGCAACTGACCCTGGACAAAGGCGGGCGGATCTGCCTGACCGAAGAACTGGCGTCCGGGGCTGGCATCAAGGACGAGGCGGTGCTGGTCGGCCTGCTCGACCGTTTTGAAATCTGGAATCCGGCCCGCTACCAAAAGGTGGAGGCGGCCGACGCGGCGGCGGAACACGAAGCCCTCAAACTCATGGAATGATTATGAACTTTGGAAAATTACTTGGCTCGGGAAAAAGTTTTATCAACGGACGCGGCGGGGTGGCCTATCGCGAATGCAAGCAGGCCTATCTGCCGAAATTTAATTCGGAAAAAAATCCGTTCGCGCCGAAGGCCGCCGCGCCAGCCGCGGCCGCTGTCGTGGAGCCAAAAAAAGCGGCCGCGCCGGTGACCGCGCCGCTGACCGCGCCGGTGGCGGCGAAGACGCAGAAGATTTCAACGCTGTCGGCATCGAAGTCGGTGCGCGCGACGAACTGGGCGGAAAAATTAAATCCGTTCCGTGCGCCAAAGCCCGTCGCGCCGCCGATGATGCCGGCAATGCAGCCGGAACTTTCGTTGGATGCCGTGAAGGTGGTCCACAACGATTTGAGCGATGCCGACGTGGAGGTGGTGCCGATGAAATCCCGGTCGGCGGCCCCGGCGATGATGGCCTCGCCCTCCGCCCCGATGGAATTTTTAGCCGAGCCGGTGTTCAAAACCGTTTAACCGTTTACGAAATGCGCAGTGCCAGAATTCATTCACCAACCAGTGATGGCGGCGGAGGTGCTGGGCGCACTGAAGCCGCGGCCGGACGGCCGCTACGCCGACGGGACGATCGGTGGAGCTGGTCACGCGGCCCAATTGCTGGCCGCGAGTTCGCCGACTGGATGGCTGTCTGGGTGCGATCGCGATGGCGTCGCGGTTGAAACTGCGCAGAAGCGGCTGGCGGAATCGTTCGCCGGGCGGTTTGAGATCCGGCGCGGAAATTTTTCGGAGATCGCCGGGTGGGTGGAAGTGGGGAGTTGTGACGGGGTGTTGTTGGACCTGGGCGTGAGTTCGCCGCAACTGGACCGGGCCGAGCGCGGGTTCAGTTTTATGAACGACGGCCCGCTGGACATGCGGATGGACGACCGGCAGCCGCTGACGGCGGCGGACCTGGTGAACGGCGAAAGTGCGGAAGAAATTGCGAGAATTTTTTGGGAGCTGGGCGACGAGCGCGATTCCCGGCGGTTTGCGAAGGCGATTGTGCATGACCGTGCGCTGCGAAAATTCACGACCACGCGGCAACTGGCGGACTTGATCGAGCGGCTCGCGCCGAGGCACGGAAAAAAGTCGCATCCGGCCACGAAAGTGTTTCAGGCATTGCGGATCGCGGTGAACGACGAGATCGGGTCGCTGAAGCGCGGGCTGGCGGCGGCGGTGAAAATTTTGAAGCCGGGCGGGCGATTGGCGGTCATCACGTTCCACTCGCTCGAAGACCGCGTGGTGAAAGAATTTGGGCGCGAACGGACGCGGGATTACACGTTTCGCGGCGAGGTGGACGTGCCGGAGCTGCGGACGCCGCGCGTGCCGGAGTTGAAATGGGTTTCGCGCAAGGCGGTGCTGCCGGGCGAAGACGAGCTGCGGGAAAATCCGCGGGCGCGCAGTGCGCAGTTGCGGGTGTTGGAAAAGCGTTAAAGCGTGAAGCGTGAAGCGTGAAGCGGCGAGTGCGCAGACCGCTTCAACGGTTTAACGGTTTAACGATTCAACGAATAAATCATGGCAAAGAATCGAAAAAATCAGGCGGCGGCGATCCGGTTCGGCCCGGTGTTGAAGGTCGTGCTGTTGTGCGGGCTGATCTGCGGCACGGCGATCGGCTACGTCTGGCAGAAGGGCGAGATCGGGCGGCTGGAACGGCAGTTTGCCGAGCGCACGAAGCGGTCCGACCAGTTGAAGAACGACAACATCCGGCTGCAAAACCAGATTTCGCAACTGCATTCGGTGGTGATGATTGACCTGCGGGTGCGGGAGCTGAAGCTCGGCCTGGCCCCGGTGCAGCCACAGCAAATGGTGCTGCTCGCGGAGCCGGCGGCTCCGGTAACGGGCAATAATAAAAACAATTCGCGTCAGTTCGCCCGGCGGCCGGCGGACGCC
>JAYVCM010000517.1:0-12505 GCA_043749955.1 Limisphaerales bacterium
AAGACGCAAAGCTGGGACAAAGAAATCTCAATCCGTTGGTGGGGTGCTGACACCCACCAACCAGTGCCGCCAATACCGGAATGGAAACGGATTCCATTCTTTTGCGTCTTCGCACCTTTGCGCCTTTGCGTTAAAAAGTCTTCGGCATCGTTCCGGTTTAACCTGGCAGGGCTGACCTGCCGGTCAGCCTTTTCATTTGGGCGGCGCGGCAGCACCGCCCTACCGTCAATTATTCCGCCTGGAACACGATCACGCTCAATGGCGGCAGATTAAATTCCGCTGAATGTTGCTGGCTGTGGCACGCCTGATTTTCCGCCGTGACGCCGCCGTAATTTCCCTGGTTGCTGCCGCCGTAGATTTCCGCGTCGCTGTTCAAAACTTCCTTCCACTTGCCACCGCGCGGCAGGCCGATGCGATAGTTCGGACGCGGCACGGGCGTGAGATTCAAAATTACGGCAAGCTGGTTGGAGCCGTCCGGGGTCTGGCGCAAAAACGAAAGGATGCTGTTCTCGCGGTCGTTGCAGTCAATCCAGTTGAAGCCGGCGTGGTCGTAATCCGCCTGCCAGAGTCCGGGCGCGGCGGCATAAAGTTTGTTCAAGTCCGCCACAAAATTTTGCAGGCCGCGATGATAGGGGCCGGCGTCGAGCAGCCACCAGTCGAGCTGCGCGTTTTCATTCCACTCGGCGCGCTGGCCGAATTCGTCGCCCATGAACAAAAGTTTTTTTCCGGGGAACATCCATTGATAACCGAGCAGCGAGCGGAGGTTCGCAAATTTCTGCCAGTCGTCGCCGGACATCCGGCCGAGCAGCGACAGCTTGCCGTGAACGACTTCATCATGCGAAAACGGCAGGATGAAATTTTCGTTGTGATGATAGATCATCGCGAACGTGAGGTCGTCCTGATGGTATTTGCGGTGGACGGGTTCGTGCTTGAAATAGCCGAGCGTGTCGTGCATCCAGCCCATGTTCCACTTGAAGGAGAAGCCGAGTCCGCCGATGTAGGGCGGGCGCGTCACCTGCGGCCAGGCGGTGGATTCCTCGGCGATGGTCAGCACGCCGGGAAATTCCACGTGCGTGATGTGGTTGAATTGTTTCAGGAATTCAATCGCCTCCAGATTTTCGCGGCCGCCGTGCGTGTTCGGAATCCATTCGCCCTCTTTGCGCGAGTAGTCGAGGTAAAGCATCGAGGCGACGGCATCCACGCGCAGGCCGTCAATGTGAAAGCGTTCGCACCAGAACAGCGCGTTGGCGACGAGAAAGTTCACGACTTCGTGCCGGCCAAAATTAAAAATCAGCGTGCCCCAGTCCTGATGCGCGCCTTTGCGCGGGTCTTCGTGCTCAAACAACGCCGTGCCATCAAACTTCGCGAGCGCCCAGGTGTCGCGCGGAAAATGCGCGGGCACCCAGTCCACGATGACGCCGATGCCGGCCTCGTGCAGCGCGTTGACGAGGAATTGAAAATCTTCCGGCGTGCCGAAGCGGCTGGTCGGCGCGTAAAAGCCGGTGACCTGATAACCCCACGACGGATAAAACGCGTGCTCGGCCACCGGCATGAATTCGACGTGGGTGAAACCCATGCGCGTGATGTAGGCGACGAGCGGCTTGGCCAGTTCGCGATAGCTCCACGATTCGGTCGCGGTCTTTTTCTGCCACGAGCCGGCGTGCATTTCATACACGCTCATGGGCGAACGCAGCGGGTCGCGTTCACGGCGCTGCTTGAGCCACGCGTCGTCAGTCCACTTGAATTTTTTTGTGTCCCAGACAATCGCGGCCTGCTTGGGCGCGACCTCGAAGAAGAAACCGAACGGGTCGGTGTTCAGCTTGACGTGGCCGTGCGTGTCGCGGATCTCAAACTTGTAATGCGCGCCCTGCCCCACGCCGGGAATAAAAATTTCCCAGACGCCGGACGCGCCTAGCAATCGCATCGCATGAAAACGCCCGTCCCAATTGTTAAAATCACCGACGACGCTGATGCGCTGCGCGTTCGGCGCCCAGACGGCGAAGCTCGTGCCGTGGACGCCGTCAATCGTGCGGAGCTGTGCGCCGAGCTTGTCGTAGATTTTCCGCTCGTCGCCTTTGCCGAACAGAAACAAATCCGCCTCACCGAGCGTCGGCAGAAAAGAATACGCATCACGCGTGGTGCGGGTCTTGCCTTGATGGTTCGTGATGACGAGGTCGTAGGCATAGACGGCATTGGCCAGCTTGGTTTCGCCTTCGAACACATCGGTGTTGGGAATGCGCTTCAGTTCGAACTTCGGCTTGTCCTTTTCGTGCACGGGCTGCACCTCGACTTTTTTGGCGTCGGGCAGCAGCGCGCGGACGACGAGGCCGGACTGGTCACCGAGCGGCTGCATGCCGAGCAGCGAGTGCGGCGATTGATGTTTCAGTTCGACGAGGCTGCGAAGTTCATCTTTGGTGAGCAACATAACGGTTAAAGGTTAGCAGAGTCTTTTCCTCATGGCACGGCAAAGCAATGCCAAAGCGCAAAATTTAGAAATTAGTTCGGCGGGTGATCGTCATGCCTTCATGCCATCACACGAGGTTTGTCCAGGGTGAATTTAATTTGACCACATATTGCACAACCTTCCAAGTGAGGGGAATTCACCCCATATCGCCCGGCCGAAATTTGACAGACATTGTTTGAGCGCCTGAAAAACGCTGATAGAAAACCACAGATAATAAAAATTATGAAACACCTGATACCGGTAATGCTCGCAGCCTTCGTCCTCGTGGGCTGCGACAAACAGAAGACGGCCATCGAGAACAACAAGGAAGCCACCAAGAGCGCCATTGACGATGAAAAGAAAGCCGTGGATGCCGCCGCCGTAGCCGCCAAAAAACAGACCGACGTGGAGGCGGCCATTGAAAAAGCGAAGATCGAAGCCAAACAGGCCGCCACCCAGGCGCAACTGGATGCGGATAAAAAGAAAGCCGACGCCCAGGCGGCATTTGAAAAAGCCAAGGTGGACGCTGAAAAGAAGTAAAGCTGCAGATGCCGGCAAGCAATACCCTGACAACCGCACCAGCCGCCCGGAGTTAAACGATCAGTTGGAATAATCCGGCGCGGCTGGCCGCGTGGGCGCACGACTTGGAATCTCTTCTCCGGTTGGCCCGCACGGCAGACGGCCTCCCAGCCACCGCAGCAGTGCAGACTTCGGAAATTAATTCGGACAACTCATCCGCCCGCGAACACCGGGCGAAAGCTGGCCTCCGTCAGGATGCGCGCGACTTCCGCCCGCTGGTCGCCTTGGATCTCGATCTGGCCGTCCTTCACCGTGCCGCCGGTGCCGCAGGCTTTCTGCATCGCCTTGGCCAGCTTCTCTTTTTCCGGCAGCCCGATGCCCACAAAATTTTTCACCACCGTCACCGTCTTGCCGCCGCGCCCGGCCGTCTGCCGGACGATGTCCACGCGTCCGCGATTTTTCACCTTCACCGCCGGCACGGGCGCGGAATTGATGGGTGAACTTTCCGGCGGCAGACCATCGCCCGACAGCGCGGCAAAGGGAGTGTGACCAAATGGATTTCCGCCGTCAGTGGGGATGCGTTTCATGGAGACAGCTCGGAGATGAACCAGCCTTCCACCCGCTGGCGCGCCCACGCGGTTTTGCGCAGAAAGGTGAGGCTGGACTTGACCGTGGGATTGAACTGGAAACAGCGGACGGGTATGCGCCGCGCCATTTCGCTCCAGCCATGGCGCTGCACCAGTTGATTGAGGATGGTCTCCAGCGTGATCCCATGCAAGGGATCGCGCGGATGATTGGCGGGTGTGGGTGCGGGTTCTGACATAAAGCGCGGGGCGATTCCGTAAGATGTTGCAGCGATGGAAACGAATCAATGCCGGACTGAACAAATCCGCCAGGGAAATTTGAGCCGCCCGCCGGCTGCGGATGACCGATAAAAAAGAAAAGAGGCCGGACACTACTCCGGCCTCTTAGAACAACACTTAAATTTTTTGGTTGAGGTTCACTGCCTTCAACAAGATCAGAATAGCAGACTTTGCGGTTCTGGCTTGTCCCCAGTTGTGGTGACAAACTGGGGACGCGGCGTTTGCCACCGGAAATCCGAAATCCGAATCCCCGAAGCCCGCAAGCAGGCTGAAATCCGACCTGCCGCGACGGGCGCGAGCACGGCGGGAGGCCGAACCATTTACCACGGAGGGCATGAAGGACAGGGAGAAAAAACTCCATGGGCTTCATGGACTCCATGGTTAATCACTGTGATTTCTTTCGGCTCCCGGATTTCGAGCTTCGGAATTCAGACATAAAGTTTTGGCAGAATTTCCGCGAGCTGCTGCCGGTGAACTTCAGTGGCGCCTTCCGTCCAGACCACGAAATGAGAACGGGCGATTTTTTGCTCCACCGGCAACTGGGCGGCGATGCGCTGCTGGATTTGCTCCGATGTCCAGCTTCGGGAACGCAGTCTTTCCAACTGTGATTTTGGCGAGCAGGCGACGCAGAGGATTTTGTCGAAGTTGTTTTCGGCCTGCGTCTCGAACAGGAGCGGGATGATGACGACGGCGAGCGGGCAATTTTCTTTCCGCCACAGTTCAGCCTGCGACTGCCAGGCCTCGCGGATGCGCGGGTGCAGGATGTCCTCAAGTTTTTTGCGGGCGGCGGCATCGGCGAAGACGAGGCGGGCGAGCTGGTCGCGTTGCAATTCGCCGGCGGGAGAAATGAGTCCGGCGCCGAATTGTTTTTGGATTTCCGCGAGCGCGGGCCGGCCGGAGCGGACGAGGTCGCGGGCGATTTCATCGGTGTCCACGACCCGGGCGCCAAGCGACAAAAGAAAACCGGCGGCGGTGGATTTGCCCATCCCCACGCCGCCGGTCAAACCGCAGAGTTTCATTTCAATCAAAGGCCGGTGACGGCGCGATAGAAGCGATACGGAAAACTGGTGATGTCATTAGTATAGGTGAACGGCGGCGTGTTGGTATAGACATTGGCCCAGTTGACCAGGTTGGTGGAGGCCTGAATGACCGTGGGGCCGCCCGACCCGGAGACGCTGAAAATAAATTTGCCGCCGGTCCCGAGCAGCGGACCAGATATGACCGGCGGGGTCGCATTGATGACCGTGACGCTGGCGACCGCCACATCGTCGTCGGGGTTGGGGTCAGGGGTGGCCGACGTGACGAAGACGGCATTGGAATAACTGCCGGTCGCGCTGGTGGCGAAAGTCAATTTAAGCGTGGCCCCGGCGTTGGTGGTCAGGTTGCCCACGTTCCAAGTCATCGTCGAGCCGATCCGGATGACGGAACCAATGGACGGCGTATTTGAAAGCAGCAGGATGCCGGCTCCGTCCGGCAAGATATCGGTGACGACGACATTGGTGGAATAGGACGGGCCGTAATTGGTGACGGACATGGTGACGTTCCAATTGGCACCCAGCGCGACGACCGAGTTGGAAGGCGAGCCAAAAACCTGATTGTCCGAGGCGTAGCCGACGGGGTTGGCGGAGGTGAGCGCCACCGACCAGCCGTTGGTGATGCCGCCCGTGTCCACCGGCCGGTCGTCCTGGATAAAGAGAAACCAAAGGCCGTTCGGATTGCTGCCGTTCATGACGCTCAAGGTGTTTCCCCACGGAGGAGCCGGAGCCGAGATGACCGTGCCGGTGCCAAAGGGATTGGTGAGGCTCAAGCTGTATTGACCGAGGCTGCCGTAGGAGGAGTAACCATTGGTCAGCGGATTGCCGGCATCTTTGCCATTAATGGAGATGTAATACTTGCCGTTGACAACTGGGAGGGCGAGGGTCACACCACGAGTGCCGCTGACCGCATTGTCCACGGATTCAACATTCGTGATGATCGTCCCGGAATTGTCATAGACGCCCAAGATCAGGTGCAGGTCGGAACCCCGTTCCCAGTTCAAGACGTTGATGAACGCGGTGCCGGCGCCGGTCTGGAAGGAGAAGAAATCTTTTTCATCGGTGCGCGTGATGATGCCATTGGTGAAGTTGTTAACTCCGTTAAGCGGCGTGGCGGTGAGAATATTGGTGCCAAAATCGGCGGCCCGGTAGTTCAGGCCGGTCGCAGTGATGTTGGCCAATTCGTCCTCCTGATTGTTGGCGTTGAGATATTCGCCTTTGGCCCATTGACTGACGGAAACGTAGTAGCCAGCACCCATGATCGGCGCCCAGTTGCCATGCCCGAGAAAGTAGGCCAGGCCGGTGGTGGTGCCTTGATGGGTCAGGGAGAGGTTATGGCCGACTTCGTGGCTGGCCGCCTCTCCAATATCCTTTTCATCATTCAATAAATTCTCGGGGAACACCAGCGCCGGCTTGTGATAGTTGCCCACTTCATTGAAAACTCCAAGATAGGCAACGCCACCAGCCGAAACAATCTGACTGGAAATCGGGCTGATGAGCGCGCGCGTCCCAAAGACTTGATCGCTCAAATCTGCCCGGGTCATGGCCGCATCGCCGGGATCTTGGGTGGTTACGTCCACATCAAACGGCGCGTAATCTTCCGCCACGCGAAGCCAGACCTCCTGGATGATGGCCTGCTCGTTGGTGCTGAAGGAACCGGGATTGCCGTCCAGATCCCACGGCGGAGCCACGATGTCCGCGCCACCGTTGTAAGTATCATTCCACGCCGTGCCGGAAATGGTGTAGCCGTCAAAGTCGAGGAAGATGGTCTTGGTTGAACCGGGTTTGCTGTGCAGCAGAAACGTCTGGCTGAACGGAAAAAGATGCGCCGCCGGATGGTTGGTGATGGCCGAACCGTTCGCCGGCGGAGTGTTGTCGCAGACGTAATACAGATTGGCGTGGCGGTCGAGGCGCACGGCGGAGTCGCGGTTGAACAGCGCGACCAGTTCGTTCGTGGTCTTGCCGTAGTGGGCGGCGACCGCCGCGAGGTTGGAGCCGAGCGCCGCGATGGCGGCCTGGCCGCGCAGACCCGGAGCAACCGTGATCGCCGGCATCGCCGGATATTCCACCGCCGAAACGGACGCCGGAAGCAGACAGGCCGCCGCCAGCAGTCCGAGGCCGGCCTTAAAAAACATCTTGGTCATAAAATCTCTCGTTAAATTTAATGCGTCGCGGCATCAGGGAAAATTGCGCACCGGATAAAATTGCGTGGGCTTGTTGGTGCCGGAAACCATGCGGTTGGATTGCGGCAGGGTGTTGGTGGCGGCGTCGTCAAAGGTCAGGACGATGTTCGTCACGGAAAAGACGCCGCCCGCGTGCGCCATGATCAGGGTGTTGCTGCCCGACGGTGAAACCACCAGCGCATCAATGTCGCCCGGCGTCTTGTGCGACAGCTTGTCCAGCGTCACCGTGGCCTTGATCAGGGTGCCGCCGAGGCCGCCGACATTGATGGCGGACGGATACGGCAGCGCGTTGGTGTTGTCCTGGATGAGGATGGAGTTCGTATTGGTGAAGCTGGTCGTCCAGGCGCCGATGCTGTAAACGAACGCCGCCGTGCCGATGAACTTGGCGTTGTCATACAGGTTAAAGGTCGGCGCGATGGTGAAGGAATTGGTGCCGTGCGCCGTGAAGGTGAACGGACGCGAAACCGAGTGGCCATAAACCGTCAACGGCCCGTAGGTTTGCGACGCCGGTGTGGGCGCGAAGACGCCGTTGGTCGCCAGCAGGTAGGCGATCAAGTTCGTCACGTTCAATCCGGCAGCGTCGCGGAAGGCGAAGAGAATCTGCACCGTCTCGTTGGAATCAATGAGGCCGTTCGGGGTGCCGGCGTTGGTTTCCGAGATCATCTGTGAGCCGGCCGGGATGACGTAGCTGCCGCCGTTTTCCAGGATGGTCAGCACCGCCGCGCTCGGCGGCACGAGGAAGCCGTTCGTGGGATTGGATAACTGGAGCAGCACGGTGAGGTTCGGCTGCACGGCGCTGTTGGCGATGATCGGGACGGCGAACGACCGGAGGGTCACGCCGTTGGTGAACACCAGCGTCCCGTTGGTCTGGACGAAATTGGCGCTGGTGGCCGTGCCGTTGGTGGCGCGAAAATCCACGGACACGATGCTGTCCGTGTAACCGGTGCGGAAGACGTTGATGTTCGCGGACAGGCCGTTCTCGAACACGGTGTAGGCGCCCTGCGAGAAGCGCAGCCCGGCGTTGCTTTCCACGATGACCACCGACTGCGTGCTCGGCGGCACCAACTGGCCGGGCGCGGTGACATTCGTCAGCACCACGGTGAAGGCGTGATCACCGGTCACGGTGCCGTTGTTGAAGATCTGCACCGTGAACGTGTTCGTGGCGATGCCGTTGGTGAAGAACAGCGTGCCGCTGGTGGACTGGTAATCCACGCCGGCCACGGCCATGCCGTCGCGCGTGAAATACTGGACGGACAACGGCACGTCGTTGGTCGAGAGCACGACCGGCTCGACGCGCGGGTTGGAGTTGACCACCGTGATGACCGCCACGCCAGCGCTCTTGAGCACCCGCAGCGTGCTGTTGGTGAAATGGATTCCGGCATCCGCGTCCTGAATGATGACCACCGAGTTGCTCGGCGCGGTCAACTGCGCCCCCACCGGGCCGGACAGGCTGATGGTGAACTGCAGGTCGCCGGTGACATTGGTGACATCAATCAGCGGCACCGAGATGACCTTGAGCGACTCCCCGTTGGTGAAGGTCAGCGTCCCGCTGGTGGTGGTATAGTTCACACCTGCCTGGGCCGTCCCGCTGGCCGTCGCATAATTGACGGAGGAAACGCCTGACGTATTGTTAAGCCGCTGGACGGCGATGTTCGCCGATCCGGAATCTTCCGGCGCCAGGTTCGTGGCGAGCACAAAGCGGATGCCAGCATCATTGTCCAGAATGGTCACGGTGGCGTTCGTCGGGCTGGCCAGGACCGCACCACCCGCCGGGGCGTAGAGGCTGACACTGAACTGCACCGGGCCTTGCACCAGGCCGTTGTCCACGAGCGGAACGACGATGTCCAGATTGGTCACGCCGTCGCCAAAACTCAACGTGCCGCTGGTGGTGCTGTAATTGATCCCGTTCACCGCCGTGCCGGGCGTGGTGGTGTAGTTGACGGACACGATGCCGGTGTTTCCATTGGTGCGATAGACGGTGAGGTGGGCGTTGCCGTCGCCTTCACCCACAAAATAACTGTTGGTGCTGAACAGCAGGTTGCCGGGCGCATTGAAAGTGTCGTTGATGGTCAGGGTGGCGTTGGACGGATCATAGATGGGGGTGTTGACCGCGTTGGTCAATGCGAAGATGACCGTCCGGTTCCCCTCCGGCAGGTTGTTGTTCACGATGCGGATGTTGACCGCCTTGTTGGTTTCACCCGGATTAAACGTGAGGGTCAGGTTGGTCGGATAAAAATCGGTGACCGGCTGGGCCGTGCCGTTGGTGGTGGTGATGAAGTCCACCGCACAGGTGCCAAACGAAGTGCCCAGGCGCACCACGTTGATCGTGGCGATGCCGGACAAAGTATTTTTCGCGACCGAATAATTCGCCGAGGAAAAGCTTACCGCGCTGTCATTGTTGATGATGGTCAGCACCGCGTTGGTCTGGTCGCCAATGCCGGTCTGCGGCGACGGGTTGGACAAAGCCAGATTGACGGTCAACGGTTCCGTGATCGTATTGTCATCAATGACCGGAACCTGGACGGTCTTGAAAGTTTCGCCGGGCGGGAAAACCACCTGCTGGACCACGTTGCTGTAATTGACCCCGTCCACCGCCGTGCCGGGGCTGGTGGAAAAAATCACGCTGACGTTGCCGGAGCCGTCCGCGTTGGTGCCGCTGGTGCCGCCGGTGCGCCGGACATCAATCAGCGCGAACACGCTGTTTTCATCCGTTTGATAAGCCGCCGAGGTGAATTGGAACGCCCCGGAGCCGGTGACCGAGCCGCCGTAAATCCGGGCGATGTGCTGGTGGGTCGCCAGATCATATTTCGTGAAAGCGCCGCCGATGATGATCTGGCCGTCGCCCGGCTGGATGACGGCGGCGTTGATGGCGGCATTGGCGCCATCGCCAAAATTGATGGTGGTGTCCACCTTGCCGTCCGGCAGCAACCGGGTGAGGCGATGGCGCGTCACGCCGCTGCCATGCGTGAAGTCGCCCACGAGCAGGATGCGGTTGTCATCCTGCAAAACGATGGCATTCACCGTTCCATCCACGCCACCGTTGACATTGGTTCCGAACGTCGTGTCGAATGAACCATTGAGGTTCAGCCGCGCCAGATGATACGCATTGGAGCCGTTGACCAGGGTGAAATCGCCGCCGAGCAGGATCTTGCCATCGTTTTGGATGGCGATGGCATGAACATTTCCGTTGGCCGAAATGGCCAGGTCAAAATTCGTGTCCATCGAACCGTCCACGTTCAGGCGGGCGAGGTGCAGGGCCGGGAAATTTTTCACGCTGGTGAACGCGCCGCCGATGACAACTTTGCCCGCATAGATGGAATTGGTCGGATAAACGGCCACGGCATAGACCACGTCGTTGGCGCCGGCTCCGGGAACGAAGCCGCCGTCCACCGTGCCGTTGTTGTTCAAGCGGGCGATGCCCGGGCTGAAAACGGCGTTGATGTTGTTGAAGGCGCCCGCCACATAAATTTTCCGGCTGCCGCCCACAAAAGTTTCCGCCAGCGCATAAACAACATTGTCCGCCCCGGCACCCGGGTTGAAGCTGCTGTCAATCGAGCCGTCCGACAGCAACCGGCTGATGTGGTTCCGCACCACGCCATTGATGGAGGTGAAATTGCCGCCCACGAGCACGCGGTCATCGGTCTGGGAGGCGACAGAATAGACCGGGTTGTTGATGCCGGTAAGCCCGTTTAAAAAGCCGCTGCTATCGAGCGAACCGTCCGAATTCAACCGGGCCAGATAATTTTCCGGCGTGCCGTTGACCGTCGTGAAGCTGCCGCCCGCGAGGATCTGGCCGTTGGATTGCAGGGCCAGGGCGAGCACGCTGGAGTTCATGCCGGAACCGACATCGAACGTTGAGTCGCCACCGCCGGGCGTGCGGTTGGCGGAGGACGCGTCCACTATTTTCACCTTGGCCGTGGAGGGCGATCCCAGGGTCACGCCGGATCCGGGCGTGTTCAGGCTGACGGTGAAATAAAAATTATCCGGCGGAGGATTCGCCATGGCATCATCCAGTATCCGCACGGTGATAGTCTTGGCCAGTTCACCTTGTGCGAACGTCAGCGTGTTGTTCGTCGCCAAATAATTGGTCATGGCAAAGGCGCTGAAATCCGCCGTCGCATAATTGACGGTCGCCGTGCCCAGCGCGGAGCCGGTGCGGATGACCGTGAGCGTGGCGTAGCCGCCATTTTCATTGACCGTGTAGGCGGGCAGGCTGAACTGCAATGTGCCATAGGAATTGTCATTGCTGATGGTAATCGTGGCGGAATTGATCGCGCCCAGCAACGCGGGCGTGTTGGTGCCGTTGAGCGTCGCATTGTAATTTGTGACCATGAATGATTTGCTGCCACCGATGGAGCCATTGTTGGCCAGCGGTATCATGATGGTGCGCGGCGAGACATCGCCGTTGTTCCAGGTCAAAGTGGTGTTGGTGAACCCGGTGAAATCAACCCCGTTGGTGGCGGTGCCGTTGAGGGTGGCGCACTTGACCGTCAGAGTTCCCTTGCTCCCAACCGTGCGCGTGACCGTGACGGTGGCGAAACCGGCGCTCAAGCTGGGGTAATAATTATTGGTGCTGAAGTTAAGAAAGCCTTGGAAGTTGGCGTTGATGATGCGCAACACCGCGTTGGTGAGGCCGAGCGACGCCTGCCCGTTGGCGGGAGACTGAACGTTGAACAACCGCATATTGACCGTCTTCTCCACCGCCGAGACGTAGTTGCTCTGGAGCACCTGGACGACGAAGAAATTATTTGTCTGACCGGCGGTGAAATTCAGCGTGCCGCTGGCCGCATGGTAATCGCTGTTCAAAATCGCCGTGCTGCCGTTGGTGGTGGTGACATACTGGACGGAACAAGCACCATACGTCCCGCCGGTGCGGCTGACGTTGATCGGCGCGTTGCTGCTGCTGGTGTAGATGGACGAGGCAAATCCAAAAACGCCGGATTGATGACGGTCTTCAATCAAGGTGAGCGGTGCGGCTGACCCACCCAGCCCGACGCCCAGCGCGATGTTTTCACCGCCCAGATAGAACTGGTCGGCGTTGGCCGGATTCGACAGTTGCAACCTTGCGTTCAGATCGCTGTCGCTGTTGGTATTTCCGGTGATGGTCAGGTTGACATAGGCATACGGAATGCCGCTGAATATCGTATTGTAATCATCATTAAGAACGCCGTTCTGGCCATACAAACCGTCGTTATGCGCGACGCTTCGATCCCAGTCCGTCCAATACAGCGGGCTGGTGCCGTTGTAATCGCCGTCATACAAGTAATCCACCCCGCTTTGAGCCACTCCTGATTGCGTCGAGAAATTGGCTGAAGCCGGCCCTAAAAAGCCGTTGGTGCGGATCAAGGCGACAAACAAGGACGCCGAACTCTTGTTGACCGAGTAACTGTCATAGACCAGGCCGACGTTGCCCGGTCCCGGCGTGGCTCCGCCAATGAGACGGGCAAAATTGCTCTTGTTGCG
>JAYVCM010000518.1:0-5333 GCA_043749955.1 Limisphaerales bacterium
TCCACGAGCCGTTGCGGATTGAAATCCTCGTCCCGCGCGCTCGCAAACAGAAAGCGCTCGAACGCCTGCAAGTTCATCCCGTTGGCGGGCATCCCCACGATGACGCGGCGCGGGCTGTCCGGCGTGTCGCGCACGGTGCCGGCGTGGCAGACGGCGCAATTGAGAAACACCCGGTTCACGCCCTGCACGTTGCGCTTGGAGACGCCGATGGGAAAGGCGCGGTTCGTTTCGTAAATGAAGCCGAGTGATTCGAGTCCGTGGCCCGGCAAGAATTTTTGGAACAAGTCGGGAAGGATGTTCCATATCGCAACCGGAATGCCCGCATCGCGTTCGCCGCCGGTGGAGCCGTATTTGAAATGCTCCTCGGCATTCGTGTAGGTCACCGCGTGGTCACGGTGGAACCGGACCCACAGGTAAAGACCCGCGACCAGCAGGACGATGAAAACGATCCAGCAAAATCGGCGACGCTTTTGACATTCGTGATCCATAAAAATTTCCAGCCGCTGCTTTCCTCAACCTGGGAGCGCCGGCGTCCCGCCGGCGAGTTCCGGTTTTGTGAATCGAGCAACCCGCCGGCGGGACGCCGGCGCTCCCAGGGCGGGTTCACGGGCGCTTCGGAAACTTGAGCGCGAAATCTATCAGCTTCTTTTTGCCCCAATAGACGATGCCGAGATAAACGCCGTCGCCCACCTGCCGGATTTCGTCGCGGATCCAGTGCGCCAGCAGCGACGTGTGCGAATAATCCAGCGCGATGCACTCCTTGCCGTCAAACCAGCTCGTGTCCTTATAGACTTTGGCGATGATGGCCTTCAGGCCGATGGGCAGGATTTTGTTTCGCAACTCGCCTTTGCCGGCGTCAAACACCTTGCCCTGCCAGGCAAAGAAGTGGATGAACTTGGCGGCGGGTCCTTCCAGTTCCGTGCCGGGCGCGATGATGGCGGTGCCCTGGGCCTCGCCGTCGGGGATCGGGCCGGCCGGACTGCGTTTGAACAAATCATCCAGTTCCGCCTGCGTCAGCTTCATCAAGTCAGGTATGTCCAAGGCCATAAGTTTCCTTTCGTTTTTTTGTTTTCCGTAAACGCGAAAATCGTCCGCGCAAACCGGCTATGGAGCGCCGAGCATTGCTCGGCTCGACTCATTTTCAACAACTGGCCGAGCAATGCTCGGCGCTCCGGTCACAGCGTTTTCAAAAACTCCACCAGCGCGAGCTTGTCGGCCTCGGGCAGGTCACTGCCGAAATCATGTCCCCGATCCTCGACGAGGTCGCGGCACTTGCTGGCCTTCCACAGCTCGGGGGCAACCTCCGTCCGCAGCAGTTCCTTCGCGGCGGCGGCGTCCAGATTGTGCAATTTGATTTTTAACAGCGACACCTTGAGCTTCACGCACAGCGCGAGCAGATCCGCCGGGTCGGCCTCGCCATCCAAGTTCGCCAGCAAACCCACCGGCGTGCCTTCGGGAATCGGGCCGAGGCGGAAATAACCATCGGGATCAATTTTGCCGGCGACCTTGAGCCCGTCCCGCAAAAATTTGGGCAGCACGGCGGCTTGAATCTGCACATTACATTCCTGGCTTGTGCGGAAGACGGACTTGGCCCGCTTCTCCGGCCACAACAATTTTGTCGCGGCGTCGTTGAACGCCTCCATGCGGCCGGCCACCGACGGGTCGCCGGTGAATTTGCCCAGCGCGTTGTTGTGCAGGAACGGCGCGGACGACCAGCAGCAGATCAACGACGCGGTGCGATAAAATCCCGGTCCGCCGCCCGGCACGGTGAATTTTTCCGTCGCGCCGGTCATGGGATTCCACACGTCAATGTCCCCGACCGACGGCAGGTTTTTGTAGGTCTCGGAGGAGAAGGCGTCCCAGACGTGGCCGCGCTTGGCGTTGGTGCCGAGGGCGCGCGCGGCGTTGCTCTTGATTTTCGTGACGGGATAACGATGGTCGTCCGAGAAGAAATTCCCGTCGCGGAAATCCGGCTTGAGCACCTCGGTGCGAAACCAGGCGTCGGCGTCCACCCCGGCAGGCGGGCGCTTGCTCGAATGGCAGGTGGCGCAATTTTCGGCGAAGACAATTTTGCCGCGCGTCAGCACCGCGTCGTCTTTGGTGAGGTAGTCCTTGCCGCCGGGCGCGTCTTCGAGCCGGTAGGATTTGAGGTGCATGAAAAAATTGGCGATGTTCGTGAACTTCATCTGCGTGGCCAGCCAATAGGTGGAATTTTCCTGCGCCGCTTTGACGCTGAAAGGTTTTTGCGGCGTCAGCCCGATCAGCGCGTTGTGCTGCTGCAGCCAGTGCTGCGAATAGCTGCCGATGTTGATATACACGCGCAGCGTCGCGCCCGGCACGCCGACCGAATCCGAACCGTCCTTGAGCACATGGGGCACGTCCATCTTGGCGGTGACGCCCGGCAGATTGAGCGAGTCGCCGGCGATCTCCTCCGGTTCGGCCACGGAGAGACGCGCGGCGAGTTCGAAGATGGGATTGATCGTGTTGGGATTGTTGATGTGGTCGGTGGCGATGCGCGAGGTGTCGGAAGTTCCGGGCGGCTGGGTCTTGAGCATTTCCCAGAAGAGGCCGCCGGGCTTGACCAGCGAGGCAAACGTCGCGCCCTCGCGGATGTATTGGTTGCCGATGGCCGAGGCGAGGTTCTCCCATTTCGGATTTTCCGGATCAGCGGGCGGATTGCAGGGATTGAAGGCGATGTGGCAGGCGCCGCAGGAAACCCCGACCATGTAGGGCCGCACCAGCGTTTTGCTGACCGCGTAATCAGCGTCCTTGTAAAAGCGTTCGGCGTCCCAGTTTTTCACCGCGTCGCCGGTGAAATCGGGATTTTCAAAAAGGCGGAAACCCATGACACCCGTGGGATGGCCATAGACTTTCGGATCAATGCCCGCCGGTTCGCCCGCGCCGGCCACCGGCTCGTCAATCCACAAACCATATTGATCCGGTTTGGTCGCCGGTTGAAAGCCCGGCTGGTTGATGAGGCCGGCGGTCGCAAACCGATGCGGGCGGTTGCGCGAATCAATCGTCTTGAGCAGGTCAATCAGCCCGTAGCTTTCGCGCGACATGCGCTCCCAAAATTGTTCGTCGCCCGCGCACCAGAGGTTCCAAGTGTTGCGGCCCTTGATTTCTTCCGGGGAAAGTTTGATGCCGCCGTCCATCGGCTGGAAAACGTCGGTGGCGAGTTCGGGGAAATCCTCCGGGTGGCGGCCGCCGGCATGATCCCCCGGCGGCGGTTCCAGCCGTTTGCAGCCGCCGGCAAAACCAATGACCGCAAAGGCGACCGCGACGGCTGATAATTGGAGGTGCGTCATTTTCATATTCAATCCTGAATTGTTTTGTGACTTCCACCTGTGCAAGCGGCTCACGCTCCGGTGCGCCCTCGAGGAGACTCTTATCCGGGAACGCGCGACGGCGCAACAGTTTTTTTCCCCGCACTAGGGGTCAGTTCCTACTATTGACAACCTTTGGGGATTGGCTAGGCTTGTCCTGTGGCGCGCAAACTGCGAGTGGAATATCCGGGGGCGATTTATCATGTGATGAATCGTGGCGACCACCGTGAGCCGATATTTGACGATGACGCCGACCGGCGACGGTTTCTGGAAACGTTGGCGGAAACGTGCGGCAAGACCGGCTGGCAGGTTCACGCGTATTGCCTGATGCCCAATCATTTTCATCTGGTGATCGAGACACCGCAGGCCAACCTGGTGGCGGGCATGAAATGGTTGCTGGGCACTTACACGTCCCGCTTCAACCGGCGGCACAAGCTGTCCGGCCATCTCTTCAGCGGGCGCTACAAGGCCCTCATCGTGGACGGCAGCGGCACTGGCTATTTGCGCACGGTTGGTGATTATGTCCACCTCAATCCGGTGCGCGCCCGTTTGCTCGGCCCGGAGCGTCCGCTGCACGCGTTTGCCTGGAGCAGTTACCCGGAATATCTCACAACCCCGGCGCGGCGGCCGGCGTGGCTGCGCGTGGACCGGCTGATGGGCGAGGCGGGCATCCCGCGCGACACGGCGGCCGGGCGGCGGCAGTTTGCCTTGCGGATGGAGGAGCGTCGCGGACAGGCGAGCGGTGGGGACTGGAAGGCGATCCGCCGCGGCTGGTGTCTGGGGGACGAGACGTTTCGCAAGGAACTGCTGGCGCAGATGACGGAAAAAATGGGCGAACATCATTACGGTCCCGAACGGCACGAGAGCGCGACCGAAACGGCGGAACGGATCGTGCAGACGGCACTCGCCAAAGCGGGCTGGACGGAGGCCGACTTGCAGCGGCGACGCAAGGGCGACCGCTGGAAAGTGCGCCTGGCGGCGCGGCTGCGGGCGGAAACCACCATGACGCTCAAATGGATTGCGGAACGCCTGCACACGGGCAGTTGGAAACATTTGAACGGACGGCTGTATGCACAACGAACCCAACCACGCCGGAAAACAAAATAATGTTCCATTAGTAGGAACTGACCCCTTCGAAGAAAGCATCCGCAAAATCATCGCCGTGAACGCCATCCTCTCGTCCGACCGCATCCGCGCCTGCCAGCAGGGCCAGCGCGAACTGGCCGGACAGACGGCGCGGCGCGCGCGCGAACTGGTCCGAAAATTCCTGCCGCTCAACCAGCACGTCAATTATTTCGCGCGCGGGAACATCCTGAAAATTCTCATGCACAGCATCCACGGCGCGCAAATCCGCATGGCCGAGGCGAGCGGCCGGCACGCCAGCGTGGTCCTGCAGCCGGAAATTTGCGACGACCGCTGGCTGGACTATCGCAACCCCGGCCAATACATTCGGGCGGGACGGGAGATCGCGCTGCGACAACTCGACGAAATCAAAGCGCTGGTTCAGGAGAAAGGAACGTCTAATGAACTCAAGCCGGCTACAGCATCTCTGGCAGCAGTTGCCTGAAGCGGAAGTCCGCCGACTTCAGGCGGAACAACTGCGGCACTATCTGCGCACCGTCGTGATTCCGTTTTCGCCGCGCTACCGCGAACTCTTCCGCGAACAAAACCTGGACGCCGCATCCTTCCGCACGCTCGACGACCTGCAACGCCTGCCGTTCACGAAAAAATCCGACCTGCTTCCGACGCCGGAAAATCCACAGCGGTTCAAGGAATTTATTTTATCGCCGGACGCAAAAATTCTGGCGCGGCAGCCGAAAACAATTTTGCGCGCCATTTTGCACGGACGGAAGAAAGTTGCCGCCGAACTCTCCGCCGAGTTCCGGCCGGTCTCCATGTTTTTCACCACGGGCCGGGCGACGGAGCCGCTGGCCTTCCTGCTCACGAAGCATGACCTCGACAACCTGGCTTCCGCCAGCCGGCGCCTGATGGAAGTCTGCGGCGCGC
>JAYVCM010000519.1:0-2782 GCA_043749955.1 Limisphaerales bacterium
TTGAGCGCGACCAACACCTTCACCGTCGTCGTCAACGAAGTGAACGTCGCGCCGGTGGTGGGCACTCTGACCAATCGCACGGTCAATCCCGGCCAGACCATCAGCTTCACCGCCACGGCCACGGATGCCGATCTGCCCACGAACACGCTGACCTTTGCCCTGGTCACTCCGCCGGCCGGCGCAACCATCAATGGCGGCGGCCTGTTCAACTGGCGGCCAACCGTCGCGCAGGCGAACACGACGAACACCGTGAAAGTGAAAGTCACCGACAACGGCTCGCCGAACTTGAGCGGCACCAATTCCTTCACCGTCATCGTGAATCCGCTCGCCCCCGTTATCTTGACGCCCATTACTTACACCAACGGCCAGTTCCGGTTCCAAGTCAGCGGCACCACCGGGCCGGATTATATCATCGGTGTCAGCACGAACCTGATCCAATGGAGCGATGTGTTTACCAACCTCTCGCCGGCCACGCCCTTTGAATACTTGGACACGGGCGCGGGCTTGTTTAACAACCGCTTCTATCGAGCGCGGCTCTCGCCGTAAAATTCATACGCTTGGCAGGTAAATAATCCTGTGCCAAGCTCTGCGCGTGGCACAAATCAAATTCGGCACCGACGGCTGGCGCGCGGTCATCGCGGACGATTTCACGTTTGCCAATGTCGCGCGCGTCGCGCAGGCCACGGCGGACTTTTGGAGCTCCGAACTCCGAACTCCGAACTCCGAACTCTTCGGGCGCGAAGCGAGGGTCATCATCGGCTACGACCGCCGGTTTTTCTCCGACCGCTTCGCGCAGATCACCGCCGAAGTTTTTGCGGGGAACGATTTTCAAGTGATCCTCACGCCGGAACCTACGCCCACGCCGTCCATTTCTTACGCGGTGAAAAATCTCCGCGCCGTCGGCGGCGTGATGATAACCGCCAGCCACAATCCGCCAATCTTCAATGGCTTCAAGCTCAAGTCGCACTTCGGCGGCTCCAGCGGGCCGCAAGATTGCAAGGCCGTCGAGAGTTTTCTCGACCGCAATCCGGTTGGTTGCGTCGCGCACTCGTCCTGCGGTTACCCTCTCCCCCATCGGGGGAGAGGGCAGGGTGAGGGGGCAGCGCCTGTCAGCCTGATTCACGCGCAAGAGCTGGCAGGCAAAATTTCGATTCAGGACATCCGCCCCGCGCACTTCGCCGCCATCAAGCAGCTCGTGGATTTCAAGCTCATCGCCAAATCCAAATTGCGCGTGGCGCACGATGCGTTGTTCGGAGTTGGCGCGGGCGTGTTTGAAACGTTGCTCGCCAAAACTTCCTGCAAAGTCACGACGTTGAACGGCAAATACGACGTTCTCTTCGGCGGCATCTGCCCGGAGCCATTGCCGAAAAATTACGCGCTCGGCGGCGCGCAGTTGCGGCGCAATCCGCACGACATCTGTCTGGTGACCGACGGCGATTCCGACCGCATCGGCGCGATGGACGGTCGCGGAAATCCCATGACCAACCAGCAGGTCATCGCGCTGCTGCTGCATCATCTCGTGCGCAATCGCGGCGGACGCGGCGTCGTCACGAAAACCTTCAACACCACGGCGATGGTGGACAAGATGTGCGCCGCATGGAACCTGCCGCTCACGGAAGTCGGCATCGGCTTCCGCTTCATCGCGCCGGAATTGATGAAGCCCGGCGCGTTGTTCGGCGCGGAAGAAAGCGGCTCGGTCGGTTTCGCCAATCACATTCCCGAGCGCGACGGACTGGCGGCGGGCTTGTTGCTGCTGGAAATGCTGGCGATGGAGAAAATCTCCGCGACTAAAATTTGGGCGAACTTGGAAAAAGAATTCGGCCCGCATCGTTACGGTCGTTACGACGCGCATTATCCCTTGGAGAAACGCGCCGCGCTCATGGAATCTCTGAAAGCAAATCCGCCGCAAAAACTCCTGCGCTCGCCGCTGGCCAAAGTGGATTCCCGCGACGGCGTAAAATTCGTGGCGGAAGATTCGACGTGGCTGATGCTGCGCGGCTCCGGCACGGAACCCGTGCTGCGGATTTACGCCGAGGCCAAGTCAGACGCGGACGTGCAAAAGCTTTTGAAGCTTGGCGTGTCGCTGCTGCGCCACTAGAATTTTTCCATGATCAATCACGGCATTCTCAATCCGCAAATCCTCTCGCTGCTCGCGCGCGTGCGGCACACCAACGCGCTCGTCATCGCCGACCGGGGCTTTCCGTTCTGGCCGATGATCGAGACGGTGGACCTCTCGGTGGTGGATGATTTGCCTACGGTGCTGCAACTCATCGCCGCCGTGCGCGCCAACCACAATTTCACGCAGGCCATCCAGGCCCGGGAGTTTTTGAAAAATAATCCGCCCGCCACGCGCCAAAAATTTCTCGCCGCCCTGAAAGGCGTGCCGATAAAACTGGAGCCGCACGTCGAGTTCAAGAAGCGCGTGCCGCACGCCATCGGCCTCATCCGCACCGGCGACACGACGCCATACGCCAACACCATCCTCATTTCAGGTTGAAACCGTGATGCAAACTCATTTTCGATTTACGATATACGATTTACGCGGCACCGGTGACTCGTGAGCGGCTCGTCAATCGTATATCGTAAATCGAAAATAAATGAGCCTCGTCACCTCGGCTGCTACAAATCATCAAATGAAACGACAACTCCGCGTCGGTCTGTTCGGCATCGGCCTCGACACTTACTGGCCGCAGTTCAAGGGACTCAAGCCGCGCCTCGAAGGCTACGTCCGCACCGTCCAGAAAAAGCTGGAACGTCCCGGCGTCGAGGTCGTGAATCTTGG
>JAYVCM010000520.1:0-6233 GCA_043749955.1 Limisphaerales bacterium
TCGCGCAGCGCCTGGATCGCCGCGATCACGACGCCGATGTGCGTGTCGTGCTTGTCCGCCGGATTGTGCGTGTAAACGACTTCGGGCCGGGTCGCGGCCAGGATTTTTTTCAGGTCGTCCTTGAGCGCCGGGTCGGTGGCGCTTTTCACCGCGCTGCTCGGATAATCCAACTGGAGCATCACGCCGAAACGGCCCAGCTTCGCCGCCCGGTTCTGTTCGCGCCGGCGCACGGCCATCATCTGCGTGTCGGAAAAGTTTTGGTATTTGCCGGCGCGCGCGCTGCCGGAACCGTTCGTGCAGGTCACGCCGCCAAACCATTTTGATTTGCTGGCGTAGCACTGCAAAATTCCGTGGAACGCCATGAACTCCAGGTCGTCCTGATGCGCGCCGATGCCGAGGTGCGTGACGCGCTTGAGCGCCGCCGCGACGGGCTGGCCGTCCGGCACAAAAGTTTCCGCCGTTGGATTGTGCAACTTCATAAAATTCAACCTTTGAAAACTGCCGCCATGCTGCTCGTCCGCGCGAAAAGCGGCGCTGAAGCGCACGCAGTCCAGACGCTTCGCGACTCCCTGACGCCTACAAATTGCGCGAAGCGTCTGGACTGCGGCGCTTCAGCGCCGCTTTGTGAGGCGGATAAATTTTTCAATGTGTAAAACATTCCGTTGTGCTCCCAACTCATTTTTTAAGCGCCGGCAGGCTTGCCGCCGCCACCGCCTGCCCGACGCGCCGCGACTTTTCATCCGGCACCCGCAGCTCAATTGTTCCGGCGACCTTGGGAAAGTTCTTTTTTAAAACTTCCCGCGCCCTGGCGATCACAATGTCCCCGCCCTGCCCCGTGGTGACGCGGCCCAGGATGAGCGCCTGCCGGAAATCATAAAACTCCGCGTAGTGCGCCAGCGCGCAGCCGAGATACACGCCGATGGTCTCGTAAATTTTCGCCGCGCGCGAATCGCCTCTGGCCATGAGGCTTTGCACCTCCTTGAGCCGCTCGGGCAGACCCATTTTTTCCGGCAGCGAGATGTTGGCGGCGGGCAAAAGTTTGTTCACCGCCTGCTGCGAGAAATACATCACGCCCGTCCCCTGGTCGCCCGACCATTCATCCACCGCCGCGCCCGGCTGATAATCCACCGGCACAAACGCCAGCTCGTTCAGCCAGCCGAGAATCCGGCCGTGCCGGTCCATGAACCCCGCCGCCTGGCTCGAACCCATCGCGATGCCGAGCATCCCTTTGCTGCCGAGCGAGAGCGCGCCGGCCAGCGCCGTCACGTCGCCGTCATTCATCACCACCACCGGCACGTTCCATTCTTTTTGGATGCGCTTGAAAATGCCCGCCGCCTTCGGAAAATCTTTTTTGGAAACCGCGCGCAGCAGCGATGCCACGCGGATTTCGTTGTCCACAATCACGCCCGCCGAACTGCCGCCGATGGCGTCCACGCGCGGCAGATAGGCGGCGGCGCGGTGCAGCCCGGAAACGATGTGATGATAATGATAGTTCGGATCCGCCTGCGACTTCGGATCCCACGGCACTTCGTCGGTGAAGACGGCCTCGCCATCAATCACGGCGGAAAATTTGTAGTCGCTCGCGCCCAGATCAAAGCCGATGCGGCAGCCCTTGAGATGTCCGCCCGCCGCCGTCTGCATTTCTTTGGCTGCCGGGACTTTTTCCGCCGTCGTCACGACCACCTGAAATTTTTTCCCGTAGGCCGCCGTCATCATGTCGCAGTCAAACTTGCGCGCGCCGCGCGGTGAATAATGTCTGCGGATGAATTCCCCGACCGCCTTCGGCCCGCCGATGTGCAGCTTCCAGCCGCCGCGCGCCCACAGCAGAAACTTCACGAGCCGCTCGGCGTAGAGCAGCGTGGCCGCATCCGCCTCCGGCAGCACGATGGTTTCATAACGCGAGACCAGTTGGTTCTCGCGTTCCAGCCCGATGACGAGCGGCACGGCGCGGCCGGATTTTTTCGCGGCGGCGGCGTAATGGCGGTTGAACAAAACCGCCGGCTGGAACTGCGGATCCAGCGGCGCGGGAAAAATGGCGGGGGAAGCGTTCATTTCAATTTGGAAAAGATTTGTGGAACGACCGCCCTCACCCCGGCCCTCTCCCCCGGGGAGAGGGAGAAACATTCGCCGTCTCTTTGAATGTCGCAAGTGTGGGTCAATCCAAGGCACTTCCACCAAGAAGAAGACACGCAGTCGCTGTTCCCTCTCCTGGGGGAGAGGCCCAGGGTGAGGGCGGTCGTCAAACCAATTTGATTTCGCATCGCAGTCATCGCTCGGTTTTCAATTCTCTTTCGACAGCGGCCGGTAATTCACGCCCATCGCCTCCAGCCGTTTTTCATTCAGCGCGGCGCGAGTCTTGAAATTTTTCCAGTCGCGCGCTTCCTTCGGCGACCAGTCCACTTCCGCGAGCGCGCCGAGGCGCGGGAACATCATGTATTCAACCTGGCGCAGGTTCGGGATGTATTCCGTCCACAGGTTCGCCTGTCCGCCGAGGACGTGCGCGTGAAATTCCGGCGCGAGCTTTTCCGGCACCGGCTCGAACTGGTAAATCTTTTCCAGTGGTAGAAATCCGCCGATGGCCTTCGGCTCCGCCACGCGGTTGGTGGATTGATAATGATCGAAGTAGGCAAACTGGTTCGGCGACATGACCACGTCATGCCCGCTCGCGGCGGATTCCGCGCCGCCACCGATCCAGTCCATCAGCGCGGCGCTCGGGGCCAGCCCGCCCTCGCGGATTTCGCTCCAGCCGATCAGACTTTTGCCCTGCGCGTTGACAATTTTTTCAATGCGGCGGATGAAATAGCTTTGCAGCTCGTGTTCGTTCTTCAAGCCCTCGGTCTTGAGGCGCGTCTGACAATCGGCGCAGGCCATCCAGTTCGACTTCACCACTTCATCACCGCCGATGTGGATGAACTTTCCGGGAAACAGCGGCGCGACCTCCGACAAAACATTTTCGAGGAAGGTGAACGTGCCTTCATTCGCCGCGCAATAGACGCCCGTGAACACGCCGCCCTTGAGCGGCACGGAAAATTTCACGCCGGGACAGCCGAACTGCGGATACGCCGCGAGCGCCGCCGAGGAATGGCCGGGCATCTCGATTTCAGGCACCACCGTGATGTGCCGCGCCGCCGCGTAGGCCACGATCTCGCGGATGTCGCGCTGCGTGTAGAATCCACCGTAGCGTCCCTGCTGGTCGTAGGCCGTGGCCGATTTCGGGTCGAGGCCGAAGCCGATGCCATCGCGCCAAGCTCCAACTTCCGTGAGCTTGGGATATTTTTTGATCTGGATGCGCCAGCCCTGGTCGTCCACCAGATGCCAGTGGAATGTGTTCAGCTTGTAGAGCGCCATCAAATCCAGCGCCTGCTTCACTTCGGTCTTCGTAAAAAAATGGCGGCTCACGTCGAGCATGAAGCCGCGCCACGGAAAGCGCGGCGCATCGGAAATCTCCACGGCAGGAATCGTCCACTTGGCTTCCTTGATTGCGTTCGTCGAAAAAATTTCCGGCGGCAGCAATTGCAGCAACGTCTGCGAGCCGTAAAACAAACCTGCCGGCGTCGACGCGATTATGGCGACGTAATTTTGGGTCACGGAAAGCTCGTAGCCTTCCGCGCCCAGCCGCTCCATCAAGTTGCTTTGCAGCAAAAAAGTGATTTCGCTTTTGCCGGGCAGCGTGGAGACCGGCGAGACCGGCAGCTTGAAGCCGGTGGATTTGCGAAGCGTCGCCGCCAGCAGTTTTGCCTCGGCCTCGCCGCCGGTGAAGGTGATTTTGGTTTTCGTCGTCAGTTCAAATTCGCCGGGCAAGGTTTTTACGCTTTGCGGCTGCGGAATGACGGAGACGGCATCCGCTGCATTCGCCAGCGCGCAATTCGCGGCGACCAGCGTGGAATAAAGAATTGTTTTCACGAACGGCATAAAACGGAACACCGGCCTCCGGCACGGCTCGATGGTGCGGATTATGGAACGCGCCGTGCCGGAGGCCGGCGTTCCGAAAATGGTCGAAATGCGTTTCGCAAAGACTGCGTGATTTTTCATCAATGATGCCCTCCTTCAAAGTGTTCCTCGATTTCTTCCAAAGTTTTCCCCTTGGTCTCCGGCAGGAAAAACGCGGCGGTGATGAAATAAACCACCGTGCAGCCCGCGAACACAAAGAACATCGTGGAGTAGCCGTATTTCCCGACGGTCGGCAGGAACACGCCGGCGATGGTCGTGGAGATGGCGATGTTGACGAGCAGCGCGAAACTCATGCCGTTGGAGCGGATGCGCGTGGGCATGAGTTCGGAGAGCGCCAACCACACGCAGACGCCGGGACCCACGGCGAACGACGCCATGAAACAGTAGATCAAAAGCGCGGTGAGCCAGCCGTTTTGCGCGGACGGCACCGGCGTGATGAGCGCGTTCTCAATCTTCAACGGCGCGACGCGCGCGGCGGCAAGGTCGGCGAAAGGATTTTTGAAGAACGCGGCGACCTTGGTGGCGGGCACGCAGCTCTCGCGGTCAATCGTCAGTTTCGCGCCGAGTTCGTCGGAGCGGACGACCTTGGTGGCGGCGTGAAAATCGCCATAGGCATAAATCACCACGAGCGACTTGGGCTGTGTGAGCATCTGACTGGACTGGCCCGGCAGAAGCTGGTCGAGCGTGCTGGCATTGAATTCAACGACCGCCGTTTGATTGGAGGAAACCACCATCGCCTGCACCGCGTCCTTCACATCCACCCGCTGCGCCTCGGTCTTGTGAAAAATAAATCCCACCGCGAGCAGCGAAACGATGACACCCGCGCTGCCGAGCGAGAGCAGAAATTTCCTGCCCTTGCGATCCACCAGCGCGATGGCCCCGATGGTCATCAAAAAATTGACGACGGTGAGGACGACGTAGCCCAGGTGCGCCTGCTTGTCGCTCAAGCCGGCCTGAATCAAAATCGTGGCGTTGTAGCCGATGATGGAGTTGACGCCGGTGGCCTGGTTGCACGCGAGGATGATGCACGCCAGCACAAACGGGATGATGTATTTGCGCTGGAGCAGCGACTCGGAATGTTTCCCGGCGGAGTTGGTAGAAGCTTTTTCCGACGTCGCGATGTCTGCCATCTCCTGCAATTCAATTTTCGCCTGCGCCTCGGTGCGCGACCGCAGCAACGCACTCAAAGCCGCGTCCTTTCGGCCGCGCCGGAACAGCCAGCGCGGCGATTCGGAAACCATGAAGCCGCCGATGACGAACAGAATTCCCGGCGGCAGCGACACCCAGAAAATCCCGCGCCACGCCGCGTCCTTGAACGCGAAAAGTTTTTGCGCATCGCCGAGTTTGGCAACTTCATCCACGCGTCCGCTCCAATAAAATCCGATGACCGCCGCCGCGACGATGCCGAGCGTGAGCAGCCATTGGAAAATCCCCGTGCCTTTGCCGCGATCGCCCGCGCTCAAACATTCCGCCAGATACAACGGGATGACCACGCCGATCAAACCGCCGCTGATGCCCTGCAGCAGCCGGCCGAAAATCAGCGCGCCGTAGCTGTGCGACAGCGCGATGGCCGGCACGCTCACGACGAACAGCACGCCGCTCAAGAGCATCATGTTCTTGCGCCCGAAAAAATCCGCCAGCGCCCCGGCGAACAGCGTCGAAAAAACGCCGCCCAGCAACACGGCGGCAACGATGAAGGAAAGCTGGTTGGCGTTCAGGCCCGACGTGGCCTCCAGATACGGCAGCGCGCCGGAGATGATGCCGACATCTATGCCGAAGAGCAGCCCGCCCAAACCCGCGACGAGCAGGAGGAAACGATTGTAGCCGGCCTGGGATTTGCCGTTCGTTGGTTGCGTCATATGCCTGATGTTTTATTTGCCGTTGGGGTGGTAATGGCTCTGCTGCCCGCGCTGCACTTTTCCGGGCGCCATGGTAACGGCGGCGGCGGCAGTGCCAACCCCCTGAATTGGTGGTGTGAAATTTTCGCCGGCATCACCCCGCCCTGCCCGATCAAATTATCACCGCCGAATAAATTATTCCTGCGGATACACCAGCACGCGGTCGTGGACGAGGACGATGAGGTCGTTCTTCTTGTCGCCGGTCACGTCGGCCACGACGGCTTCGCGCGGTTCGGGCAGTGCATTCTGCGCGCCCCGGAACGTGTGCTGCTCGAACACCTGCCAGCGGTCGCCCGGAACCAGCTTCCGCTTTTCATCGAACGTCACGAGATCCAGATGATTTTTCGCCGACTCCATGAACACGATCTGTTTGCGTCCGCTGCC
>JAYVCM010000521.1:0-6404 GCA_043749955.1 Limisphaerales bacterium
TCCTTCGCCGTCCGGCCGATGGGCTGGCCCTCGAACCAGTCGCGGGCGTGGACGGTGAATTGCGGCAGCAGCTTGTCGCCGGGCTGCATCCAGAAATCCTCGATCGGCCAGTAGAGCAGGATGTCGTTGTCGGGCTGGCCGGATTGCAGGATGGATTGGCAGCGCGCGGCGTAGGCGTTGACGGCGCCGGCGTCGCGCCAGATGGAATTGCGCGGGTTCATCTCCAGCGAGGCGTAAAAATGCCAGCCGGGCCAGCCGGCCTCATCGGGCGAGTAGCAGCAGCCGTGATAAAACATGTGGTTGATGCCGGAGAGAAACAGGTCGTCGAAGAGATATTTCACGTCAGACAGTTTCTCGGTGAAATGTTCCTCCAGCCACGTGCCGGTCTCGGAACTGACGAGTGGCTTGCCGGTGACGTGCGCGGCGGACGACGCGAATTTGGAAATCAATTTGTTGCGGTCGAGATGAAACATCTCCGTCTCGGGAATGTCGGCGGCGGCGTAGAGATCGAGCCAATTGCCGGGCGAGCCGTGCGCCTGGTTCCGCGTGATGAAGCCGTGGTCGTGCGACCATTTCGTCCACTTGGGCAACGATTCCTCCGCCATGATTTCGGAAACGGTCTGGCGATAGTCGCAGAGGACGCGGGCGGCGTGGTCGGGGTCGTTGAAGCGTTGAAGCGTTGAAGCGTTGGAGCGTGAAGCGTCGGCGAAGAGCGCGGGCAGTTCGGTCTGCAATTTGTAGCCGCGACGCTTCTCAAACTCCGCGAAGAAATCCGGCGACCAGTCGGAACGATACTCGTAGGAATCATGATATTGAGCGCGCGGTTTGGGGCCGTGGTAATTATCGAACGCGGCAGTGTAGGGTTTTAGAAAATCATCCATCGCGGGCGGATAAATCAGGTTGAGCATCCAGCCTTCGCCGCCGGGGCCGGGGCGTTTGACTTTCTGGCCGGAGGGTTTTTGTGAGATGGCATAGACGGTCCAAGCTGCCCCCTCACCCGCCATGTTCGCTGTCGCTGCTCCCCCGTTGGGGGCGAGGGAGGAAGCAGGAGCAGTCCAGTCCACCTCACCGCTCGCAGAAATTTTGTCAGTTAGCTCAACCGATTTTCCGTCCGGTGAAAACGCAACGAGTGCCTGTGTAGCTTTGCGGTCGAATTTTTGATTCAGCTTTTCACCGGCCTTCACGTCGTAAGTTTTCACGACTACATTGGCATTGGCATCTTCATCGGTGATCTGCGGTCCGCCGAAACACCAGCCGCTGCCGGTGGTCATGTCGCAATCCATGCCGAGACGGCGCGATTCACTGACGGCCCAGCCCATCATCTCCATCCACTGCGGCGAGAGATAGTTGATGTATCTGTCCTCAAAACCTTTCGCGCCGTAAATCGGGATGATGTGGATGCCGCCAAGTCCGGCAGCGGCGTAGCGTTCGAGTTCCTTCGTCAGGTTCGTTTTGTCCACGGCGCTGCCCATCCACCAGTTGAAGGCCCACGGCTTTTGCTGCGCGGTGATGGGCAGCCAGGCGAACGGATCATCAGCGGCGCGGGCGGAAAAATTCAGCGCGAAGAAAATCGCCAGCAGCGCGACGGAGATTGCGCGGAAGTTGCGTGATGGGGTCATGGGGAAATTAAACAACGACGGGACGTTTGCGAGCAAGGCAACTTTGCCGCCAAAACTGATGATGGCCGGCTTGAACCTGAAATCCAAAAGCCGGGCCATTTACCATGGAGGGCATGAAGGGCATGGAGAAAAAACTTCATGCGCTTCATAAACTCCATGGTTGGTCATTGGGACTTCTTTCGTCATTCGTCATTCAAGTCGCCCCTCATGCCAGCTCCGGGGTGTTACAACGGATGGACTTTTCATTTCATCCATGTTTATCTATGTCCATCTGCGGTGAAACATTTTTTATATGCGAAATCCAATCATCGCCGCGCTCGACGTGCCGACAGCGGAACAGGCGTTGCAGCTCGCCATTGACCTCGCGCCGGCGGTCGGTGCGTTCAAGATCGGCAGCGAGCTGTTCACCGCCGCCGGGCCGGACATCGTGAGAAAAATCCGCGCGACGGGCGCGAGCGTTTTTCTGGATCTGAAATTTCACGACATCCCGAACACCGTCACCAAGTCGGTGATTGCCGCCGTGCAACTGGACGTGCAGATGCTCACGGTCCACACCAGCGGGGGCTTTGAAATGCTCAAGGCGGCCGAGAAGGCCGCCGAGGAGGTCGCGTGGAAACTGAACCGTATTCCGCCCTTGGTGCTCGGCGTGACGGTGTTGACGAGCTTCAATTCCGGGGCGCTGCGTGAAATCGGTTCGGATGCCAGTTTGGAATTTCAAGTCCGCCGCCTGGCGATGCTGGCGACGAAAGCCGGCCTGCGCGGACTGGTTTGCTCGCCGCTGGAGATTGCTTCGTTGCGCAAAACCGTGCCCGCGAGCACGCAGCTCGTCACACCCGGCATCCGCACCGGCGCGGAAATGGCCGACGACCAGGTGCGCACGCTCACCCCGCGCGAAGCCATGGACGCCGGCGCGAGCTGGCTGGTGATCGGCCGGCCGATTTACGCGGCGGAAAACCCGCGCGCGGCGGCGGAGAAAATTTTGGAATCGCTGGGCTGATTGGAGCGCCGGTCTCCGACCCGGCGTCTAATAAAAAATCGCAACGCGCCGGATCGGAGAACGGCGCTCCGCAAAAAGCATGAAAACCATCACCGTCGTCGCCACGTTCCAGGCCCGGCCGGGCAAGGAAGCGGAATTGAAGCAGGCTTTGATCGGTCTCGTCGCCATCACCCGCAAAGAGGCGGGCTGCATCAACTACGACCTGCACATTTCGCCCGGAGACCCGGCAAAATTTTTGTTCCACGAAAACTGGGCGAGCCAGGCGCACCTCGACGCGCACCTGCAAAGCCCGCACGTCCAGGTCCTGCTGCCGCGCACGGATGAACTGTGCACCGGGATGCCGGACATCGTGGTCTGGGAAAAAATTGCGTAGCCGGAAGGAGCGCGGACAGCCTTGTCCGCGAGTTCGCCGGGTGAATGTAATTGCGGACAAGGCTGTCCGCGCTCCATCCATCACTGGATGACTTCGATGACGAGCGGGGTTTTCGCCGGCCGCTTCGCGGAAATCTCAAAGGCCGTTGTCAACCGGGCCACCGCCATTTTTGCCTGGACTGAATCAGCGGCGTGAACGCGACACAGCACGCCAGATTTTTCCACGTGCTCGCCGGGCTTGGCGATCTGGTCAACGCCCACGTCAAAATTGATGATGGATTCTTTCGTGAGCCGCCCGCCGCCGAGGTCGCGGATGACTTCGCCGATGATGCGGGCGTCGCACTTGGAAACGTAGCCGGTTTTTCCCGGCTTCACTTCGACGCAAACTTTCGCCGTGGAATCCAGCGCCAGTTTGCGGTTGAACGCTTTCAAGTCCGCGCCTTGGGCGACAATCATCTCGTCCCATTTCGCACGCGGTGCGCCGGAGTTCAAACAGTCTTCCGCCAGCTTGCGCGCGGCGGCGAGAGATTTGGATTTGCGCGTTTGGACCAGCAAATGCGCGGCGCAATCAAGGACGAGCGAGCGCAAATCATCCGCCGTAGCAGCCGACGTGAGGAGGCTCATTCTAATTTCCGATTTCCGATTTCCGATTTCCGATTTTTTAGTCAGAGCCTCCTCACGTCGGCTGCTACGCGGTTCGAGGCACGCGACGCTCTCCTTCACTTCCAGCCAGTTGCCGGCGGCGCGGCCGAGTGGCGTGTTCATGTCCGTCAAAATCGCGCGGGTGTTCGTGCCGCACTGATTTCCAAGTGCGACCATGGCTTTGGCGAGCTTGCGCGCATCAGCCTTGGTTTGCATGAACGCGGCGCAGCCGAATTTCACATCGAGGATGAGCGCGTCCAGGCTTTCGGCGAGCTTCTTGGAAAGGATGGAGGCGGTAATGAGCTGGATGCTCGGCACGGTTCCGCTGGCGTCGCGGAGGGCGTAAATTTTTTTGTCGGCGGGAACCATCGTGTCCGTCTGGCCGCAGATGACGCAGCCGACTTGCTGGACCTGCTTGACGATTTGCGCGGCGGGCAGAAGCGTTTTGAAGCCGGGAATGGAATCGAGTTTGTCGAGCGTGCCGCCGGTGATGCCGAGGCCGCGGCCGGAAATCATCGGCACGCGGAAGCCAAGACACGCGAGCAGCGGCGCGAGCGGGAGCGAAACCTTGTCGCCGATGCCGCCGGTGGAATGTTTGTCCACGAGCGGGCGCTGGTCCCTGGGAAATTTCAGCACGTCGCCGGAATCGCGCATGGCCAGCGTGAGCGCGGTGGTCTCGGCGGTGTTGAGTCCGCGAAAATAAACGGCCATGAGCATGGCGGCCATCTGGTAGTCGGGAATTTTCCCGGCGGTGAATTCGCGGATGAATTCCCGGATCTGTTCCGGCGCGAGAATTTTACCTTCGCGCTTATTTTCAATCAGCGAGAGGAATTTCATCTTTGACCAGAATTTCAACCGACAAACTTCTTCGCCGAAATCGTCGAATTATGCCCGCCAAAGCCGAACGAATTGTTGACGATGACGTTGACCGGCATTTCGCGCGCGGTGTTCGGAACATAGTCCAGATCGCACTCGGGATCGGGATTTTGCAGGTTGATCGTCGGCGGGACTATGCTGTTTTTGATGGCGAGGGCGCACACGGCCATTTCCACCGCGCCGGCGGCGCCGAGCATGTGGCCGGTCGCGCCCTTGGTGGAGCTGACGGCCAGTTTCTTCGCGTAGTCGCCGAAAACAGATTTGATGGCCTGCGTTTCCGCGATGTCCCCGACCGGCGTGGAAGTGCCGTGGGCGTTGATGTAGCTCACGTCTTCAAGATTCAGGCCGCCGGTCTTCAATGACATTTTCATGCAGCGCGCCGCGCCTTCGCCGCCGGGCGGGGGCGAAGTGAGATGATACGCGTCGGCGGTGTTGCCGTAGCCGGCGATTTCACAGTAAATTTTCGCGCCGCGCTTTTTGGCGTGCTCCAATTCCTCCAGCACGAGGACGCCCGCGCCTTCGCCCATGACGAAGCCGTCGCGGTCTTTGTCGAACGGACGCGAGGAATGTTTCGGGTCGTCGTTGCGGGTGCTCATGGCGCGCATCGAGCAGAAGCCGGCGATGCCAATGGGGATGACCGCCGCCTCGGAGCCGCCGGCGAGCATCACCGACGCGTCGCCCATCTTGATGGTGCGCCAGGCCTCGCCGATGGCGTGGTTGGCGGTGGCGCAGGCGGAGCAGGTGGCGAAGTTCGGCCCGCGCAGGTTGAAATACATCGAGACGAGGCCGGACGCCATGTTCGAGATCAGCATCGGGATGGTGAACGGGGACACGCGGCTGGGGCCGCGCTCGTTCAAAATTTTCAACTGGTCGCTGGTGGTCGTCAGGCCGCCGATGCCGGAACCGATGAACACGCCGATCTCGTCCAGGTTTTCCTTGTCGAGATCGAGACCGGAATCTTTCAAGGCCGACCACGCCGCGTAAACTCCGAATTGCGAATAGCGGTCCGTGCGGCGGATTTCCTTGGGCGACGGGAACGCCGGTGCCGGGTCAAAATCTTTCACCTGGGCGGCGATATGTGTGTCGTAGGGCGTGGCGTCAAACGCCGTGATTTTGTCAATGCCGCACTGGCCGGAAAGGAGGTTTTTCCAGAACGTGTCGAGATCGTTGCCGATCGGTGTGACGACGCCCATGCCGGTGAGAACCACGCGGCGGTCGTAAGGGTTGTTTGCCATTGGGAAATCAAACGGGGCAGTTCGGGCTGTGTCCAGCCTAAACTGCCCCGGGGGTCAAATTCAGCTTACTTCTGGGATTCCTCGATGTGCTTGATGACGTCGCCGACGCTCTGGAGCTTCTCGGCCTGTTCATCCGGCACTTCGATGCCGAATTCCTCCTCGAGCGCCATCACCAGCTCGACGGTGTCGAGCGAGTCCGCGCCGAGATCCTCGATAAACTTGGCTTCCGGAGTCACTTGCTCCGGCTTCACGCCCAGTTGTTCGACGATGATGTCCTTTACACGTTGGTCAATAGGTTTGTCTGCCATAATTATCCTAGTTTTCTAGCTTACCAGCGCCGTATCCGTCAAGCCTGAATGCAACTTTTCTCGCAACCGGAAATTTAATTTTCCGCGCGAAGGCAAAACTAAAATCAAAAAATCACATCACCATCCCGCCGTCCACCGTCAACACCTGCCCCGTCACATAGCGCGCCGACGCACTCGCGAGGAACAGCGCCGCGTTCGCGATGTCCTCCCCCGTGCCGAACCGGCCCAGGGGAATCTGCCGCAAAATATTTCCCTTCAGCTCCGCGTTCAGCTCGGATGTCATGTCCGTTTCGATGAAGCCCGGCGCGATGGCGTTCACCGTCACGCCGCGCCCGGCCAGCTCGCGCGCCACCGA
>JAYVCM010000522.1:0-3534 GCA_043749955.1 Limisphaerales bacterium
GAACCTTTCACGCCGGTGATGATGCCGAGCGCGACGGGTTCGTTCGCGGCGGCGGCGGCGGCGAGCGACTGGAAGATGGAATCGGTCACGCGCAAAGCGTAGCGTCCAGAATGACGAATGACAAATAACGAATGGGATGGCCGCATCGGCCTGCCATTCGTCATTCGTCATTTGAAATTTGCGGCTTTTAATCTGCGCGTGGAAAATTTACAGTGCCGCGCGAAGGGGAAAACAAATGCGCAACCTCCAGCAAAAACTTTCCGTGGCGCGCGGCGAACATCGCGCCGAGCTGCTGTTCAAAAACGCCCGTGTCGTCAACGTCTTCAGCGGCGAAATCCACCAGACCAATGTCGCCGTCGAGGACGGTCGGGTCATCGGCTTCGGCGATTATCAGGCGAAGAAGGTGATTGATCTCCAGGGTGCGTATCTGGCGCCGAGCTTGATTGACGGGCATTTCCACGTCGAAAGCTCCATGCTCACCGCGCCGGAATTTGCGCGCGCCGTCGTGCCGCACGGCACCGGTGCGGTGGTGATTGACCCGCACGAATACGCCAACGTCCTCGGCCTCGACGGCATCCGCTACGTCCTCGAATCCACCAAAAATCTCGCCGTGGATTTTTTCATCATGCTGCCAAGCTGCGTGCCCGCGACGCATCTGGAAACCGCCGGCGCGCGGCTCACAGCGGACGATTTGAAATTGATGATCCACGACGAGCGCATCGCGGGCGTCGCGGAGCTGATGAATTTTCCCGGTGTTTATCTCGGCATAAAAAGCGAGCTGGCGAAAATCGCGGCGGGCAAGGGCAAGGCCATTGACGGTCACGCGCCCGGCTTGCGCGGAAAAAATCTCAACGCCTACGCGCTCGCCGGTGTGCGCTCCGACCATGAGTCTGTCGCCGTGGATGAGGCGCGGGAAAAACTTCGTCTCGGCATGCACATCCTGTTGCGCGAAGGCAGCACGGAGCGGAATCTGGGACACCTCTTGCCGCTCATCAACGCGCACAATTCACAGAACTGTTCCTTCGCCACCGACGACAAGCTCGCGGGCGACCTCGTGAACGAAGGCCACATTGACCACGCCGTGCGCAAGGCCATCAAAGGCGGCGTGCCGCCGATCACCGCGCTGCAAATCGCCACCATCAACACTGCGCGGCACTATCAACTGCACAATCTCGGGGCCATCGCGCCGCGTTATTGGGCGGACTTCATCGTGTTTGATGATTTGAAAAATTTTCGCGTGCGCCAGACCTGGAAGAAGGGCGTGCTCGTCGCGGAGAACGGGAAGTTTCTCGGCAAGTCGCCCGCCAAAATCAGCCTGCCGCGCAGCACCATGAACCTGCGCTACTCGCCGAAGGATTTTGTCGTGAAGGTGGCGGCGACGCCCTCGTCGCCGAACGCGAAGCGTCGCGGATACAAAGGCGACGAGGGCGTCGCCGCCACGAAAATCCGCGTCATCGAAATCATCCCCGACCAAATCGTCACGAAGGAACTTATCGTATCGCCGAAGATCGAGAACGGCGAAATCGTCGCCGACACCGCGCGCGACATCTTGAAAATGGTTGTGGTCGAGCGCCACCGCGCGACGGGCAATGTCGGCGTCGGTTTCGTGCGCGGCTTCAAGCTCAAGCGCGGGGCCATCGGTTCAACCGTGGCACACGACGCGCACAACGTGGTCGTGGCCGGCACGAACGACGCGGATATTTTGCGCGTGATCCAGGAGCTGGAAAAACTGCAGGGCGGCCAGATCGCCGTGGTGGATGGCAAGGTGAAGGCGGTGTTGCCGCTGCCGATTGCCGGGTTGGTCACCGACCAGCCGCTGGCCAAGGCGATGAAGCTGATTGACGATTTGAACGCCGCCGCGCACGCGATGGGCTGCGACCTCGCCGCGCCGTTCATGGCGCTGTCATTCTTGAGCCTCTCGCCAATTCCTTCGCTCAAGCTGACCGACCAGGGATTGATTGACGCGACAAAGTTGAAAAAAATCGGTTTGTTCGTTTAGCGATAGTAGTGCAACCCGTTTCCCCTCCCCAGGAACCCCGTAACCGACCGTTGCCCGCTGACGCTCCGGCTTCCTCTCCCCCTCGGGGGAGCGGATTGAGGTGAGGGGGCGACAGGGAAGCGTGCCGGGCCAGCCGGATGGTCGGCGGTCATGAACCTCCCGCTGCCGAAGCGCCCCCTCACCCTACCCTCTCCCCCGCTGGGGGAGAGGGTGGCCGCCGGACGGGTGTGGAAGTTCAGGGGTTTAATGCGCGAAATTTTTGTTCGGGGAATTCTCACACCGGCCCTCTCCCTCGGGGAGAGGGAGAATTGTTTCCAGCTTCTTGGAAAAATTGCGGCTGACTTCTGCTCGGTTGCTTTTGAATTCTCTGAATGTGTCCAACGGCGTTCCCTCTCCGCTGGGGAGAGGGTCAGGGTGAAAATTCCCCCAACTGGAATATCGCGCATTGAACCCCTGAACCGGAGCGCGGCTGTGTGCGGGCGTGAGGGCACCAGCCGCAGCAACGTCCGAAGCTTGTGCGCTGTTGAATTATTCCCACGCGCCCGGCGTTGCGAAGCCGCTGCGGCTGGTCCTCGGCGGACACAGCCGCGCTCCGAAACGACCGGTTCATAGGGAGGGGAAAGCCCGCGCACTTTTGGCCAATGCCTGGATCAGCGACCGGCAAGTTCCGCCAAAACTTCCGCCAGCACGCGCACGCCTTTTTCAATCTGCTCCGGGGATGAAAATTCGTCGGGCCGATGGCTGTAGCCCTTGAAGCACGGGATGAAAACCATCGTCGTCGGGCAGACCTGCGCCATGAACAGCGAATCGTGATACGCGCGGCTGATCATTTTCTTCACGGAGAAATTTAATTTCTTGGCGACGGAGACGGCGGTCGCGACAAGTTTCGCATCGCAGATTGCAGGCGGGTCGAGATTCAAGCGCTCCATCGTGAATTCAATTTTGCGGCGCGTGCAGATTTCTTTCACGGCAGTTTCAATCTGAACCAACGCCGCATCGCGCGTCTGCACGAGCGTGTCGCGCAGATCAATCTCCAGCCAGGCGCGGCAGGGCACGCTGTTCACCGCGCCGGGTTCGATGCGGAAAACGCCCGTGGTGCCGACGGTGTCCGGGCTGCCGCTGGTCATCGCAGCTTTCTCAACGGCGAGCGCGATCTCCGCGCCCGCGAGCAGCGCGTCGCGGCGTCCGGGCATGAGCGTCGCGCCCGCGTGACCGCCCACGCCGGTGAGTTGCAATCGCAGTGTGCTGGGCGCGGCGATTTTTTCCACAACGCCGATGTCAATGTTCTCCGCTTCGAGCAGCGGTCCCTGCTCGATGTGCAATTCGACAAACGCGGCGTAGCAATCCATCGGCAGCTTCACGGAACTCAAACCGGAGCGCGGGTCTGTGACCCGCAGCGGCTCCGCATTGTCCAAGTGCTGCGGTTCACAGAGCCGCGCTCCGGTGAGGCCAGCCTGCTTACGCCAGAATTCCAAATCCTTGCCGTCGCGGTCGCGCAACGCGGCGGCGCGTTCCAGCGACAGCACGCCGCCCAG
>JAYVCM010000523.1:0-5052 GCA_043749955.1 Limisphaerales bacterium
ACCAGGTTCCCCGCATCGGCGTCGCTCCCGACACCTTCACTACAAAACTCACCGCCTTGTTGGTCGCCGTCACCACGTTCGTCGGTTGCGTCAGAAAAAATGGTTTATCATTTCTTAACGCATAGCTGTGGGCGTAGCCTCCGGCAATTGCCAGAACTTGGTTCAAACCGGTTGGCGGATTGGTCTGGCCAAGTAAAGTGTCGCCCCATTGCCGGACGGTTCCGTCACTTTGTAAAGCCAAACTGTGGAAAAATCCTGCGGCAATGCTCACAGCGTTTGTCAAATTTGCCGGCGGATTTTCTTGCCCGAAATCTTGAGTAAAATCCGCCACGCCTCTTGCGCCCCAACCTTGCACGGTGCCGTCCGCCTTGAGTGCCAGCCCATGCAAACCACCCGCCGCGATAGCCACAACATTGGTCAGATTCGCAGGGACATTGGTTTGACCGTAATAATTGTCGCCCCAGGCCACAACCGTTCCATCATTTTTCAAAGCCAAACTGAAATAACCGCCACACGCGATGGCTACGACGTTTGAAAGGTTTGCTGGAACATCACATTGTCCGTAGAAATCATATCCCCACGCTTCAACCGTGCCATTGGCTTTCAACGCCATGCTGTGAAACGCGCCAGCACTGATGGCAATGGCGTTGGTTACGTCCGGCGGAACGTCTGCTTGACCAAACCAATCTGGATCGAATGAATACAGATTGCTGGTAATACCCCAACCGATCACTGTCCCGTTGGTTTTCAAGGCGAGGCTGTGGTCGAATCCGCCAGCCACAGCAACCACATTGCTCAAACCAGATGGCACGTTTGTTTGTCCAAAGTCATTCAAGCCCCACGCGACCACATTGCTGGAAACAGTTATAGCCAGCCCGTGCCAGCCACCGGCGGCGATTGATTTTGCTCCAACCAAGTTGGTTGGAATCGCCAGTTGCCCGAAGTTGTTTGTGCTGGTGATTGTTCCCCAGCCAACCACCGAGGCCCGCAGCGAAAACGACATCGCCAGCAGGCAGAATTGTAAGATCAAAAAAATTCGCTGGCGAAACACGACGGGGCAAAAATTGATCCTGTGCATATTTTGAAATTGTTTGAACCCGAAATGGCGTTCTTGTTTTATTGACACTTCGATTTTAACACAAGCTTCAAACCCGTTACAAGCGGCCGTTGGTTAAAATCGTATGCAATTGTTCTTTTGCAGCCGCAGCCTAATCCCCACAACACAACCAGCCCGAGCCAGATGTAATTCAGCATGGGCAGACGCTACAAAGTGTTTCCTGAAATTGCGAAACGAATCTGACGGAAAACTGGCGGATCCAATCAAACTTATTTCGCGACAGCCGCGTTGATTTTCGCGGTCAAGGCTTTTGCCTCTTCGTCGCTGAAGCTGCCGGAAATTTCTCCACTTCCGCCGGTGATTTCCGATTCGATCATTGGTGCCGACCAAAGTTTTCCGTCAATGACGATGGCCAGACGCTGGTGATGATGTTCGCGCGTGACCTTGGCAAATTGTTTCCGCCCCTCGCCGGTGAAAGTGATTTCAATTCGCGGCGACCCCCGCCCGTCTTTGATCAGCTTGGCCGATTTCAGCGTGGTGTGATCGAGCAAAACAGTTTTCTGGACGTTGAGCACTTCGGCGGGCCGGTGGCTGGCGGCAGAACCATTTTGATAATTGAGGGACATCGGCTCGGAGTCATCCGCCGGCGCGTCCAGCACCAGGCGCATTTGGAAGACCGATGCTTTTTTGAGTTTGAATCGTTCGGCCATGTCCAGCACCAGCCGGGCGTCGGCCTCGCGATTCTGGCTCTTGAGAAAATCCGCGTAACGCGCGACTGCTTCGGGTGAATATGGACACAACGCCAGCGCCTGACGGAACGCAAAATCAGCGGCGTGCGCCATGCGTTCCTTCTCATCGGTGGCGATGGCGTGTTCCGCGCGCCACGCATAAAGCCCGCCGATGGAACTGCGCAGCTTGGAAAACATTCTGCTCGCGTAATCGTTTTGCACAAAGCGCAGGTCGCCGGTGAAGCCGCCGAGGTCGTGCTGGAGAAAAACTTTTTCCGCGAACGTGGTGACTTCTTGAACGGATGCGCCGTCGTTCAGCCAGCCACCGACCATTCCCGTCACGCGCTGGTTCCAGTATTCGCGATCCTGCCGGACAATCTCGTCAGACAATTCCGCCAACGGCTGCCGGTTGATCTTAAAAATCAGTCCGTGCGGTTCGAGATTGGGATACATCCAGTCGAGCGGAAAACTTTCCTCGATGAAAAATTCATGGCCCGGATTTTTATCGAAGATGATTTTGACCAGCAATCCATTGATGGCCATCACGGCGACCTGGCCGCCGACTTGAATTCGCCCATTCGTTTCTTCCTTGAAATCTTCGCCTGGCTTGAGCTGATGGCTGTGGAGTCGTTCAGTTGCATCCTTGACGTAATCCTGAAAACATTTTTGGGAATCTTCCGCGGTTGGAATGTAGAGCATACCGGTGGGAAGCGGGGTTTGATGCCACCCCTGCTCAAGTGTGTTTTCAAATGATTCAAGCATGTCTTGTTGAACTTTAGCGTTCAACTCCAATTCCGATACTCTCGATGCTCGCCATTCCGAATCGCCGTCCTTTTGTGCCTCGGCGATTGCGAACTGAGTGGCCGACAGATCAGATTTGAGTTTTTCGACCGTGTCTGATTTTACTGCCACCATTCGCCCCAGCAATTCCCTTTGATCGCCATAAGTTTTCCGGAGGTAATCCAGATACGTTCCGTCAGCCAGCGCGTTTTGCGTGAGCGTGTAAAACGGATCGGCATCCGCGTGCGACTTGCTGAAGGCCGTGGGCAGGCCGCGCCCCGGATCGGTGCCGCCAAAATAAATGCTGCCCGGCGGAATGGAATTGAAGATGCCGTCCACCGCGATCTGCGTGTATTCCGGCTCGCACCGGACGACGTGATCGTAGGCCAGCGAGATTTCAAGCACCGGCCCCCAATAACTCGTCCGCAGACTCACGTCGGAATGCTGCCCTTGTTTACCATATTGCGGATGCCGCTTCTTGAAACTTTCATACATGTTCGTCACCGTTTGCCAGTCGCCTTTGGCGGCGGCGTTGAAATAGCGCTGAAATTCCGCTGAAATTTTTTCTCCTGCCGCCGCCGCCAACGTCTTTGACTGTTTTTCTTTCAAGGCGGAAAATTCTTTGAGGCGCGCGATTTGTTGTTGGCGCAGCGGGTTGGACTTATCCCCACTGCCGCTGACAACGCTTGTCTTGCAGCCACCAACGCAAAAAATAATTCCGCCCATCACCACCAGAATGGCCAGCAGCGTCACCGGTCCCAGACAGCGCGTGCGCGATGCGTCCACGATGGCGGCGACCCGCTGTTCCAAACCCGACGGACGCGCCATGGCAATCGCCGCCGCCTGCGGCACGCGCCGGAAACTTCCGGCGATTTCCACCAGATGACCGGCGTAGTCCGACGCCTTGCAGCCGCCGTTCAAAACCAGATCGTCGCACGCTCGCTCGCGCTCGACGCACATTTGCCGCGCCGCCAGCCAGACCAGCGGATTGAACCAGTAAAACGCGCAGACAATTTTCGCCGCGATTTGCGTCAGGCAATCCCAGCGTTTTACATGCGCCAGTTCGTGCAGCAGGACGATCCGCCGCCGCTCGCTTGGCCAGTTTTCCGCGTCCGCCGGCAACAACACCACCGGACGCCACCAACCCCAAGTGAGCGGCATCATGTTGTCCGCTGACTGCAACAGAATCACGGCCCGCCGCAGACGCAGAATTTCGCGCGCTTCGTCCAATAGGCGCGTCCAGTCCGCGCTTCGCTGTGACTGTGCAGTCCGGGAAAATTTGCGGAGAGAAATTTGTCCGCCGGCCACGGAAATCAAAACCAGCACCACTCCCGCAATCCACGCGGCGAATCCGATAACCAGCCAGTTCGCGTTGAAACGGGTGGAGATTTTCCGGCTGCCGTCGCCCGATATTTTTGCGGCATCGGGAGCAACCGGCGTTTGCGGCGCGATAGCTTCAGATTTTGCAACGGGCGAAATTTCCAGCGCCAGGGAAACTTGATTGCCCGGATTAAATCCGGTTGAGACCGACCAAAGTGGCCTTTCCCACGACGGCAGCATTGAAGTCAGCAACGGAAGACAAGGCAGGCTCGCCACGGCCAGGAACCAGATCAGGTGCCGGGTCGCCGCCGAAGCGCGCCGCCACAGCGCGCAAATCCCTCCGGCCAGCGCCAGCACGACGAAACTTTTCAGCAGCGCGTCAAAAAACCACGCCGCAAAATGGGAGGTCTGAATAAAATTTGAAAGGTTTTCAATTGATGGGTTCATGTCAACGTCCCTCCTTCTTGGCTTGTTTGATGAGCTGTTGCAGTTGGTTCAACTCCGCATCGGAAAGCTGCGTGTCGTGTGCTTCCAAGAGCGCGGCCATGGCCTGCGTGGCTGACCCTTGGAAAAAAGTTGAGACGAGCCGTTTCAAGGCGGATCGGCTGGCCGTCTCCTTGGATACACACGGCAGGTAAACATAGCGCGCACCTTCCTGCCGGTGCTTGATGTGGCCTTTGTCTTCCAAAATCCGCAGCAGGGCGCGGACGGTTGAATAGCTTGGGGGATCGGGCAGCGCGGTGCGGACTTCGGCGGCGGTGGCGTGCGCCCGGGCGTGCAGCACGTCCATGATCTGACGCTCCCGCCGGCTGAAATGATGTTCGCGGCTCATGTGATGTGCTAAATTTTTAGCACAATCACTATAACGGTCAACAGTTAAATGCTAATTTTTTAGCACATTGATTTTTGAATCCGAAGCCGGCAGCCCAACAGGTGCAGCTCAATTTCTTGCACGGTTGAAATCACCGTCCACGAATCCCAAAGGGATTCCGTCGCCAAGCCCAGGGTTGCGAGGCACGAGCTACCCTGGGTGAACTGTGAAAAATATTTTCAACCCCAACGGGGTTGCGGCGGCGGTGAACGTCAGCGGGCCGGGCCGCAACCCCGTTGGGGTTGAGTTCATCGGCATGGCATTCCCAAGGTAGCTCGTGCCTCGCAACCTTGGGC
>JAYVCM010000524.1:0-3608 GCA_043749955.1 Limisphaerales bacterium
AGTTCACGACTGATACCGGGCTGTGGGTGGATGCCTTGTGCATGTCGGCCCTGTGGGTTGAGTGGGAGCCGATTGCAAAAAGGGTGTGCCATGATTTCAAGGACGAGAAATTCATTGAAGCGGCACTGACAGCCGGATGTCACACGATCATTGCCCGCGACCAGAATTTGACGGTGGTGGAAAAACCCTTCGGCATTGACATCTACACCCCGCACGAATGGCTGGAGACGTTGAACCGACCGCAAAGAAACCGATTGCGCGGTTAGGATGCCGGGACTTGTGCCCTAAAAATCCAATGGTGGATTCGGCACGGCGCTTTGACTGGCCGGCTTGCTTCCAGGTATTCAGCAACCGGCCAGACAAATCGCCGCATTGAAACCGAACCTATTCGGCGGCGCACTCAACGGGCATTTCTAAAATCCCGCGACTCCACAAAAATGTTCCGCCGCTCCGATTTCAGAAATGCCCGTTCAGCGCGAAAGGCAATCAAGTGGATTGCAGGTAAACGAAGCCATCCAAGGGGAAACTGAAAGCGCACCGGGCGCTGCGGCAATCATTTGCCCGCTGCTGGTTCTGCGAGACCGTGTGCAATCCGGCGGGTGCGCACGGCGGCAAATGTGCGTTGCGTTTGCCGAGACACTTCCCGGTCGGAAAATTTGCCGAGCAAATCATCTTCCTCTGGCAGCCATGGACGACGCTTGGAGTCGCAGCAACGAATACCCAATTTGCACCGCTGCATTTTAACCGAGCCAGCCGGATGACCGGTGCGAGCAGCCACTTTCGCATCCGTGAATTTGCCCAAAAGTGCCAGGTCTTTTTCCGTCCAGGGCTTCCACACCGGATTGCAAGGCGGCAGCCCCAACTCGTATCGGTGAAAGCGCACCGTGGCACAACCGCGACCGATGAGGCGAGCCACATCTTTGTCCGGCATGGTGCCGAGCAATTTCAATTCGCGTGGAGTCCAAGCCTTGTCGAGCGGAGCGGCTTGAACGCCTAATTTTCGGCGGCGACTGCGGATAGATTGCAGGCCACGTCCTAATTTATGCGCAAGTTCAGAGTCTGGCCGGGTGCCGAGAAGCTGGTCTTCATTTTTCGTCCAAGGACGCGAAAGTCTGGCGCGTTTAGAACGAATGCCAAGTTTGCGTCTGCGGTTTTTTATGGAAGCGACCGTCCGACGCAGAAGCAGTGCAATCTGATCATCAGGCCGGGTGCCCAAGACCCTATCATCTTCAGGCCGCCAAGATTTGCGTTTTGGATTGCAGGGCGGAATACCCTTGTTCAACCGCCGCGCCGCCACGGCATCGTAACTGCGCTTCAACCGGCGTGCCAACTTCTTGTCCGGCATGGTGCCCAACATGTCATCTTCTTCAGATGTCCAGTGGATAATCCCGCGTGAATTTTTTTCATTATTCACAGATTCAAGTCACAGTTTGTGCGAACAGAACAGAAAAAAGCAAGCTGCCGGTCAAAGCACGACTAATCTGTAGGCGCTTTGACTGTCCGGCTTTCCGGCTGACGCGACGGAAACCGGACAGCCAAATCGCCTCCCAATTGAACCTATACGGCAGCGCAGTCAACGTCCGTTTCCAAAATCCCGCGACTCCACAGCCGTTGCGTCCGCTCCGATTTCAGAAACGGACGTTCACTGCGACATTGCCAGACGTTTGTGAAAGTGAATTGTTGCCTTGAATCATCCAACGGGCATAACATGGAACAATCAAGCTGGATATGAAGGTCAACATTTCCTCGAACGCCAACCCGTTTCTCACAGGGCTTGTATTTGGTTTTGATGTCGGCACTGGCTCAATTGGCTATGCCGTGCGCCAAGGCACGGACTTCAAAGACGTGGGCGTGTTGATTTGCCCGGAAGACACAAGTGATTTGTCAGGGCGGCGCGGATTGCGCTCGCAACGCCGTCGTTTGAGAAACCGTTGGCATATCCATGATTGGTTAATCAAGCAGCTTGAGGAAAAAATGGGATTGCCATCGCCGTGGATGAAAACTGACGGCCAAATCATTCTCAAACCAGGATTGGATTACTCGCGAATCTCAAATCCAGTTAGACTTCGCTTTGAAGCTTTGGAAGGTCGTATTGAGAAACCGGAAGAACTTCATGCTGCCATTGTCCATCTTTGGAAACGGCGCGGTAAAACCGAAGTGCCTTGGAAACAAGGCGAGGCCAAGCCAGAAACACTCGAACAAAAGAAAGAATTAAAAAAGATAGAAAAAAAGCTGGATGACTTGAAAAATGAAATGGCAGCGGGTGACGGCGCAAAAAATCCAGACGGGACGCCAAAAGCATTTCACCACCCATGCCAACTTTTGATCCACCGCCAAAAGCTGGGCATCAAACAGCGTGATGAGGTGTGGCCGCGCGATGAATTTCAAAACCCAACCTTCAATCTGAAAAATGAATTCCTCGCCATCATTGAAAAGGTAACGGTTTTGAAAAATGAAAAAGGCGAGATGCTCCCAAAACTTTCCAAGAAGACAGTTACTTTCGAGAATGATGAAAAGCAGAACCAGACCGTTCCCGCTGCCGATTGGATTCTATACGGGGAAACGCGCACGGTAATCAAAAAGGGACAGAAACGGCACGTCTATTTCAAGACAACCGAATGCGAGAACCCCGGCATGCTGGGTTTGCGCTGGCCGCGTTTCGACAACCGAAGTCCGGGATTGGATTTATTAAACCCTTTGGATGAATTGGACAGACCGATTCATGTCGTGCGTCGGAACAAGCCTGTCTTCCGAGAGACGCAATTTGAACAGGCAATCTTTAATTTTCGTGTCATAGAAAAGGCCACCGGCAAAAAAGTTCTCCCTGACATCGCCAGCTTGAACCGATTGCGGGAGATTTACGAATCTGCAAAGCAAAATCCAAAACGGAAATCAAAAAAGCCAAAAAAAGATTCCGCTTCAGCCGGTAAAAATGAGGTCGTTGAAGTTAAAATTGGCGACGGTTTGCTCAACACTTGGATTAAAGATTTCTCTCACAAATATGAGTTGATCAAAGATTCTCCCGAACTTATTTCCCGCACCGGGGACGGGCGCGCGAAATTTTCCAGCGCGACCTTGCGCGACATAAAGCACATTCTTGAAACATTGAGCGCCGGACAAACCGTTGACGCCATCCAGCCATTGCTTCGGATTCCGAACAAAGAATCCAAAGAACGGGCAATGAATCGTTTTCTCGGCGACATCAAGCATGGCCTGGTGCGACATCGGCTTGGTCTTTTCCTGCGTTTAATCCGCGAACTTACTGCCAAGCACGGCAAGCCGAATTTTGTAGTGGTTGAGGCCGTTCGCAGCCTGGCGTTCAGCACGAAAAAACTGGAAAAACATAAACAGGAACAAAGGGAAAATCGGAACAAACGCGATCAGATTTACAAGAAGCTAAAATCCGAAGAACAATCCACGTCAAAAAATGCGATCTTACGTTATCGGTTGGCAGAAGAGGCTGGTTTTGAATGTCCGTTTTGTCGTTGTCCGTTTTGCTTGGAAAACGTCTTGGTGCAAGATGCGGACATCGCCCATCTTTATCCGCAATCTCTCACGCCCTGTAATGAGTTCTACAATTTAACGATTGCCCACACCCGCTGCAATCG
>JAYVCM010000525.1:0-5118 GCA_043749955.1 Limisphaerales bacterium
GCGCGCAATCACGTTTAATTTTGCCGCCGTGTCCGCCGAAGCCCAACTCACCCCCATGATGGCGCAGTATCGCCGCATCAAAGGCGAACTGCCCAAGGACGCGCTGCTGCTCTTCCGTCTCGGCGATTTTTACGAGATGTTTTTCGAGGACGCCAGGGACGGCGCGCAGCTCCTCAACCTCTCGCTCACCGCGCGCAACGGCATCCCCATGTGCGGCCTGCCGTTTCACGCCGCGAACAATTACATCAGCCGCATCCTGCGCGCCGGCCGCAAGGTCGCCATCTGCGAACAGATGGAGGACGCGCGCCCCGGCCAGCTCGTCAAGCGCGAGGTCACGCAAATCCTTTCGCCCGGCACGCATTTCGACGAACGGATGCTGGTCGCGGAACGGAATAATTTTCTCGCCGCCGTTTGTCCCTCCGGAAAAACTTTCGGCCTCGCGCTCGTGGATTTGACCACCGGTGATTTTCTGACGACGGAATTGGAAAACGATTCTGCTCTGCTTGCCGAACTCGAGCGCCTGCGTCCGGCGGAAATTATTTTCCCCACGGAGGGCGCTTCCGTGCGGGCCTTGTTACAAGGCGCATTTCGAATCATCAGCGGCTACGACGACTGGACGTTCGCACCGGAAACCGCGTTCTTCACCGTGCGGGAACATTTCAAGGTCGCCTCGCTCGACGGCTTCGGGCTGAAAGACAAGACCGCCGCCATCGGCGCGGCAGGCGGCGCGCTGCATTATCTCACACAAAATCTGCGCCGCGACGTGAAGCATCTCACGCGGATTTCATTTTATCAGCGCAGCGATTTTCTCACGCTCGATTACACGACACTGCGGCATCTGGAAATTCTTGAACCGCAGCATCACGACGCCCCGCGCAATGCCTCGCTTTACGGCGCGCTGAACCGCACCGCCACGCCGATGGGCGCGCGGCTGCTGCGCCAATGGCTTTCGCAACCGCTCGCCGCCGTCGAGCCGATCCGCCGCCGGCAGGAAGCCGTGCAGACCTTCATCGAAAACACCTTTGGCCTCGACAGCTTCCGCCAGCAGCTTGCGAAGGTGCGCGATCTGGAACGCACGATTGGCCGCCTGAGTTCCGGCAGCGGCAACGCCCGCGATCTCGTCGCGCTGCGCACGGCGCTCGAACAAATTCCGGCGTTGAAAGAAACACTCGCCACGATTGGAGCGCGGACGGCTCGTCCGCGTGTTGATAATTTAGGTGAACAAATTTTCAAGCCGGTTGAGGCGGACAAACTCGCGGACGGGCCGTCCGCGCTCCTGCCGCAGTTGAATTCGCAAATCTCCGAGTCGCCCGATCTCGTCGAATTGATTTCCCGCGCCATCGTAGACGAGCCGCCGCTGCCCATCAAGGAAGGCGGCATGATCCGCGACGGCTTCGACACCGCGCTCGACGAACTCCGCACCGCCCAGCGCGGCGGCAAAGATTGGATCGCCAAATTGCAGGCCGACGAAATCGCGAGCACCGGGATTGCCTCGCTCAAAGTGCGGTTCAATTCCGTTTTCGGTTACTACATCGAAGTCACCAAGTCGAATCTCGACAAGGTGCCGCCGCATTATCACCGCAAGCAGACTGTCGCGAACGGAGAACGTTTCATCACGCCGGAACTGAAGGAAATGGAAGGCAAAATCCTCGGCGCGGAAGAACGCAGCGTGAAGCTGGAATACGAAATTTTCCAGCACGTCCGCGAGGAAATCCTCGGCCAGTTGAAAATCATCCAGCAGAGCGCGTCCGCGCTGGCACAGTTGGATGTGCTGGCTGCTTTTGCAGAGACCGCACGGCTGCATAATTATTGCCGCCCGCAAGTCGGTGACGAAGGCGTGCTGCAAATCCGCGATGGTCGGCATCCGGTTCTGGAACAACAGCTCGTCGAGGAGCGTTTTGTGCCGAATGATACGGGGCTGGCGGGCAGCACGGGCGGAACGCCGAGCACCGTCTCGGCCCGAATTGAAAGCGAAGTGAAACTTGCCGAGACGGTGCTCGGCGCTCCGCCGCAAATCGCGCTCATCACCGGGCCGAACATGGGGGGCAAATCCACCTACATCCGGCAGGTCGCGCTGCTCACGCTGCTCGCACACACGGGAAGTTTTGTGCCGGCGGCGGAGGCGCGGATTGATCTGGTGGACCGCATCTTCACGCGCATCGGCGCGAGCGATGATTTGTCGCGCGGCCAGTCCACCTTCATGGTTGAGATGACCGAGACGGCGAACATTTTGAACAACGCCACGGCGCGCAGCCTCATCGTGCTGGACGAAATCGGCCGCGGCACCAGCACGTTCGACGGCCTCTCGCTCGCGTGGTCCATCGTCGAGCATCTGCACAACGCCGTCGGTGCCAAGACGCTTTTCGCCACGCACTATCACGAGCTGACGGAACTCGCCGGGCGTCTGCCGCGCTTGAAAAATTTCAACGTCGCCGTGCGCGAATGGCACGACCAGATTGTGTTCCTCCGCAAAATCGTCGAGGGCGGCACGGACAAAAGCTACGGCATCCAGGTCGCGCGGCTCGCCGGTGTGCCGAAGGAAGTCTTGGAGCGCGCCAAACAAATTCTCGGCAACCTGGAAGAATCCGAACTCACGCCGGAGGGCAACGTCCGGCAAAGTTCGCGCCGCCAGCCGGAGCGCGACAAATTAAAAAGTCTCGCGCCGCCACCGCAGATGGATTTGTTTGGGTAATGAAAAGGTTACTGCTCAAAAAAACTCCGAAAAGCCTTGTCATTGATGAGTTGTTTCACGGCATCCTCAGAAACCTGAGAGAACATTTTGACCAGTAGTTCCTGATTGGCTCCGTCCCATGCTGAAAGCTGTTGTGTCGATTTTCCGGTATAAGTGTCATGCCAGACCGGTTGACCTGTTTCTTTGTTATCCAGTTCAAAACGGACCTCAAGCCACGGCTTGCCTGTGGTGGAAAACAATCCGTTTTGAATGACTCCAAATCCAAAACCACGTAAATCCGTCTTCAATTCATATTTGGTAGAACCACCATTGATAAAACCATTTTGCGTCAAGGCCGACTGCAAACCATTTTGAAATATTTTAGCGACCGGCACATCCGTCACATAAGCGCCGGATGTCGTTCCATATTGGTTCGCTTTGTGTATCAACACAAACTCGTCGGCAACCGCTCTGCTATCCTTGATTGTCCCGACTTCGAGCGAACCTTTTTGTTGCGGCTTCAACGGATTTTCAACCACAGGACTAAAACTCACTTTCACCGGTGTGCGGGAAAAGGCGCAGCCCGTCAAACATGCCATCAAAAGCAGGCAGCCCGTGAGGTGGATGAAGTGTTTCCGTCCCATGCTTTCTTTGTTTTTCGCTTCCATGTGTGAACTATGCAGACATCGAATCGTATTTCAAATGAAAATGTTTTGTAAACCGTTGCCCCATGATTTCGCATTTGCGCCAAGTAAAAAAGTCTCGCGCCGCCACCACAGATGGATTTATTCTCGCCGCGTTAGGAGAATTAAAACCCGTTTCCAATGAGTCCGAGTGTAAAGCCTGGCGGCAGCAGTGTGCTCGCCTTTCTAAAAAGATTTCTCGTGATGGCGAGTGCCCCGCGTGAACTCTGGATCATCTATGCCGCCTACCTCATGGAGAACCTGGCCTACAAGCTCGGTTCCCAGGGCGTCCTGCCATTGTGGCTGTCATCCGATCTCGGTTTCAGCGACACCAATGCCGGCACCATCATCGCGGTCTGGTCGGCCACCATGACGTTGGTCACCGTGCTCGTCGGCTCGCTCACGGATGCGCTGGGTATTCGCAAAACTTTTCTGCTGGGTTTCATCGTCTGCCTGGCGGGACGCATCGTGATGACGGTCACGACGGATCGCTGGATCGTCCTGCCCTTCGGTATGCTTGTTCTCGCCGTGGGCATCGCCCTGCTGATTCCGGTGATGATCGCTGGTTGCAAGCGCTACACCAACGCCGCCCAGCGCTCGATCGCTTTCTCCTTTTATTACGCCTTGTCGAATCTCGGCTATCTCGTGGGCGATCTCATCTTCGACCGCTTGCGCGGCGGTGCCGGTCTCGGCGAACTCGGTCACTGGACCGTGCCGGGCCTCGGCGTGGAATTGAGCACCTACCGTGTTCTCATTGCGATGGGCGTGGGCTTCACGATTCCAGGATTGATTTTAGTCTGGTTGTTTCTGCGCGACGGCGTGGAGATGACCGAGGAAGGCGTCAAAATCAATCGCCGGGTCGCCACGCTCGATCCGCGAAATCCACTGGTCGTCTTCTGGGAAACCTGCCGCAAGACGGCCGCGCAAACCGTTCACATTTTCACGAGCTTGTGGGGTCAGCCGATGTTCTACCGCTTTCTGGCGTTCATGTTTTTGGCCGCCGGCGCACGCATGGTTTTTTATCACCTCGCCTACACGTTTCCCAAATACGGCATCCGCGAGCTGGGCAATGGCGCACCGTTCGCCCATTTGAGCGGCGCGCTGAATTCCGGGATCATCGTCGTGATCGTGCCCATCTGCGGCATCATCACGCAAAAAATTTCCGCCTACAAGATGGTCACCGTGGGCAGTTTTATCTCGGCCATGTCCGTGTTTCTCATCGCCGTGCCGCCGCAGTGGTATCAGCCGTTGGCCGATGGCTGGCTGGGTGAGATCATCGTGCATCAATGGCTCGGCGTGGCCGGACCGGTCAATCCACTCTACATCGGCATCTTCCTTTTCATCGTCATACTCTCGCTGGGTGAAGCCCTGTGGTCGCCGCGCCTTTATGAATATGCCGCCGCCATCGCGCCCAAGGGCCAGGAAGCTTCTTACATGGCGCTTTCGATGTTGCCCATGTTCCTCGCCAAATTTGTGGTCGGCATCATTTCCGGCCGGATGCTCGCCGTTTTCTGCCCGGCGGAAGGTGTGCGCCATTCGGAAACCATGTGGTTCATCATCGGCTGCATGACCCTCATCACACCCATCGGCATTTTCCTGTTCCGCAAACAACTCCAGTTGCAGGAATCCGGCCGCGAACCGGTCATTAGTAAGACCTAAAGTCTTATTGAGGCTTGTGCGAAGGAATGACGGAGCGCGGCGTTCACGCCGCTTCAACATTCAAAGCGGAACGGCGTTGAAAACCCCACCCCCGCCTGCGTTTTG
>JAYVCM010000526.1:0-4763 GCA_043749955.1 Limisphaerales bacterium
CTCTCAACTGACTTCCGCCTTCAACTTCGGTCCAGAAAAAGAAGCCAACCGCAGCGTCGGTGATCTGGTCACTGAGATTTTGAAAAGCTGGCCCGGCCGCTGGGACGACAAGAGCGACCCGAACGCATTGCATGAAGCCAGACTACTCATGCTCTCGACGGCCAAGGCCAGACGCGTTTTGCACTGGCAGCCGACATGGAAATTTGAAACCGCCATCGCCCGCACGGTGGAATGGTATCGCGGCGTGAACGAAAATTCCGCTGCCGCCGAAAAATTGACGCTCCAGCAAATCGCCGAATACGAAGCCGCCGCCCGCGCCGCCAAAACCGCGTGGGCTTTAACCTGAAATTATTTCACCGTGAAGGACCTGAAGAACATGAAGGCCGGAAAGATTTTTTGGAATTGCCTGAAAAATTCTTCTTCATGTTCTCCATGCGCTTCATGGTAAAACAACCGAAAAAACCAGATCACCCCGAAATTTTACCATGAAGTTCATGAAGCACATGAAGGGCGGAAAGATTTTCAAGCATTGCCTGAAAAATTCTTCTTCATGTTCTCCATGCCCTTCATGGTAAAACAAAAAACCTATATGTTACAAACCAACCTGCTCGTTGCGGAAATCATCAGTTGCGCCATTGAAGTTCACAAGGCCCTTGGCCCTGGACTCCTGGAGTCAGCCTATGAGGCCTGCCTGTGCCGGGAACTGGAACTCCGCAACATCCCTTTCCGCCGGCAGGCTCCGCTCACTTTTGATTACAAGGGCATGACGATAGATTGCGCCTACCGCATGGACATCGTCGTGGCTGAATCCGTCCTGCTCGAGCTCAAGAGCGTGGATCAAGTTCATCCCATCCACGAAGCCCAGATCATCAGCTACCTCAAGCTCTCGAAACTCAAGCAAGGCCTTCTGATCAACTTCAACGTCCAGCTGCTCAAGGACGGCCTGCAAAGCTTTTTGAATTAGGTCAGGCGATTCAACCATGAAGGGCATGAAGAACATGAAGGCCGGAAAAACTTTTAAGCATTGCCTGAAAAAAACCTTCATGCCCTCCATGCTCTTCATGGTAAAATCTCCCCGATAAAAAATGACGCCCGCTGAAATCAAATCTGAAATCCTCCGCCTCACGCGTGAGTTTTCCGCCGCCACGCACGCCGCCAACCGCCCCGGCGAAGATCCGCTACGCCCCGCGTTTGTTCCCGGCCAGACAGTCGTGCCCTATGCGGGCCGCGTGTTCGACGAGAATGAAGTCGAAGCCGCCGTTTCCGCGACGCTGGATTTCTGGCTCACGCTCGGCCCGGAAGGCGACGCGTTTGAAGGCGAACTCGCCGCGTTTCTCGGCGTCAAAAAATCCATCCTCGTCAACTCCGGTTCCTCCGCAAACCTTGTCGCGCTTTCCGCGCTGACCAGCCACAAGCTCGGCGAACGCCAGTTGCGTCCCGGCGACGAAGTCATCACCGCCGCCGCCGGATTCCCAACGACCGTCGCGCCAATCTTGCAGAACGGCTGCGTGCCGGTGTTCATTGACAACGATCCGTCCACGTTGAACGGCCGTCCCGACCAGCTTGAAGCCGCCTTCACGCCCGGCAAAACCAAGGCCGTGATGATGGCGCACACGCTCGGCAATCCCTTCGACCTCGCCGCCGTCACGGAATTTTGCTCGCGCCACAATCTCTGGCTCATCGAGGACAACTGCGACGCGCTCGGCTGCCGTTATGACGGGAAACTCACCGGCACGTTTGGCGATCTCTCCACGCAAAGTTTTTATCCACCGCATCACCTCACGATGGGCGAAGGCGGCGCGGTAAACGTCGTGCGCGACATGAAATTAAAAGTGCTCGCGGAAAGTTTCCGCGACTGGGGCCGCGACTGCTGGTGCGCCAGCGGCAAGGACAACACCTGCCACAAGCGTTTCGGCTGGAAACTGGGCGAACTGCCGGAAGGCTACGACCACAAATACATTTACTCGCACCTCGGCTACAACTTGAAGCCGCTTGACCCGCAGGCCGCCATTGGCCGGCAGCAGTTGAAAAAACTCCCCGCGTTCGTCCAGACGCGCGTGGACAACTGGAACAAACTCCGCGCCGGCCTTGCCGACCTGGAGGAATTCATCCAGTTCCAGTTGCCAACTCACGCCACCGCCTGGAATCCGCCCTCAACTCTCAACTCTCAACTTTCAACTTTTTCCTGGGATTCCAGCGGCCACCAAACGGAATGTTCCTGGTTTGGTTTCATGATGCTCGTGAAAAAAAGTGCGCCGTTCACGCGCGGCGAATTTGTGAAATGCCTGGACGCCGCCAAGATCGGCAACCGGATGTTGTTCGGCGGCAATCTCGTCCGGCAGCCGGCGTTCGTCAGTCTGCGGCAGCAGCAGCCCGATGCGTTTCGCGTCGTCGGCGATCTCGCCGGGGCGGACCGCATCATGAACGAGGCCATGTTCATTGGCGTTTATCCCGGTCTGACGCCCGCCATGCTGGATTACATGGTGGACACCATCCGCAACTTCGCCAAAAAATTCTAGCATGGAACTCGTCCCGACAGAACTGCCCGGCCTGCAGCTCATCCGCCCGCGCATTTTCCGGGACGCGCGCGGCAGCTTCGTCAAAACTTTTCAGCGCGACGCTTTCCGTGAACTGGGTCTGGACTTCGAGCCGCGCGAGGAATTTTTTTCCTCCTCGTCAATCGGCGTTCTGCGCGGGATGCACTTTCAACTCCCGCCCGTCGCCCATGCCAAGTTGGTTTATTGCATCGCCGGGCGTGTGCTGGATGTCGTGCTCGACTTGCGGAAAAATTCCCCGGCGTTTGGCCGCAGTTGCGCGCGTGAGCTGAACGCCGCCAGCCGCGAAATGTTTTTCATCCCCATCGGTTTCGCGCACGGGTTTCTCGCGCTCGAAGACAACGCGACCATGGTTTATCAGACCAGCACCGTTCATTCGCCCGCGCACGATGCCGGAGTGCGCTGGGACAGCTTCGGGTTCGACTGGCCGGCGAAATTTCCCGTTCTCTCCGAACGTGACAAAAAATTCCCCGCCCTGCGCGATTTTTCATCGCCGTTTTGAGCGCGTATGAAAATCCTCTTCACCGGCGCGAGTTCGTTCACAGGGTTCTGGTTTGTCCAGGCCCTCGCCGCCGCCGGACACGAAATCGTCTGCCCGGTCACCAAAGATTTAACCGACTACTCCGGCACGCGCGGGCGGCGGATTGAACTGCTCCAACCGCTCTGCCGGCTGGTTCCGCACGCTGCGTTCGGCTCGGAAATTTTTCTGAAGCTCGCCCGCGCAGAAAATTTTGACCAGCTCTGCCATCACGCCGCCGACGTGACGGATTACAAGAGCCAGGACTTCGACGCGCAGGCCGCACTGCGGAACAACACGCATAATCTGCCCGCCGTGCTGGCGGTTTTGCGCGGGCGTGGTTTGAAGTCCGTCGTGCTGACCGGCACTTATTTTGAAGCGGGCGAAGGCGCGGGCAGCGAGCCGCTCCGCAATTTTTCGCCGTATAGTTTGTCCAAGACGCTCACCTTCGATTCGTTTCTGGCGGAATGTCGCAACGCCGGATTGCCGCTGGGGAAATTTGTGATCCCCAATCCGTTCGGCCCGCTGGAAGAACCGCGCTTCACCGCGTTCCTGATGAACACCTGGAAGGCCGGCCAACCGTGCGAGGTCAGGACGCCGGATTATTTGCGCGACAACATCCATGTGGATTTGCTGGCGGCGGCCTACGCCAAATTTGTCGGGCAAGTCGCGGCCGTAAAAACCCCGCTGCTGAAAAGCAATCCCAGCGGCTACGTCGAGCAGCAGGGCGAGTTCGCGCAGCGCGTCGCGCGGGAAGTGAAGTCGCGGCTCGGCTGGGCGTGCGAATTAAAACTGCTGAAGCAGGAAGACTTCAGCGAACCGCTCGCCCGCGCCAACACCGAGCCGGCGGCAAAACTCGCGCCGGAATGGAACGAGCAGAAGGCGTGGGATGATTTCACCAGGTTCTACGCGGCGTGAATCATTTTGGTGGCCGGAGCGCGGGCTTCAGCCCTGGACATTTCCCACCAGTCGAAGACTACCGCAGCGGATGAATCCCAAAGGGATTCCGGCTCAAAGCCCAAGGTTGTCCCGCATCGCGGGAAGCTACCTTGGGTAAACGTCGCCCAGGATTTTCCCAACCCCAACGGGGTTGCGGCCTCTTCGCGGTCAAACCAGCCGCAACCCCGTTGGGGTTGGCGGATTTTTTTGCGGCCGACCCAGGGTAGCTCGTGCCTCGCAACCCTGGGCTGGCGGACACAATCCCTTTGGGATTGCCAGCGGGCGCCTGTCAAGTTGTGGGTGATGACAAGGGCTGAAGCCCGCTCCACCCGGCAATATGAAATTCAATTCAGGACACAACCATCATTTTAACGTCTGCTTCACCTGAAGTTCCGCGATGAGGCTCTGCCCGCCAGTCCCCTTGTCATTTCGCCGCCGCTTGTAGGTCCAGACGCCCCACGCATTTCCCAAGACGCTCCCAAGGCACGTCGGCAGATGCCAGAGCCAGCGCGGGTCGCCGTCGCGGATGATCCCGCGCAGCGTGTGCCACAGTGGGCCGATGAACGTGACGCAATAAACCGCCGCGAGCCACAGCGGCACCGGCGGCCGCTCCTTCATCCAGTTCACCGGCATCTCCTCCTGCACCTGGAGAAAATGCACGGTGGCCCGGCGGCGCTTCTGCACAAATTTCCAGAGCGTCTGGATGTAGTAATGATGCACGCCGCGCCCGCGGATGCGCAGCCATTCGCGCT
>JAYVCM010000527.1:0-9233 GCA_043749955.1 Limisphaerales bacterium
CCCGCGCTGAAAGCGGGTTTCATCGTGCTGGCCGACCGGTATATTTACACGCTGATGGCGCGCGACATGGTGCGCGGCATGGATGAGAAGTGGCTGAAAAATCTTTACGGCATCGCGCCGGAGCCGGACGCGGTGTTTTATCTTTCAGTGGAACCGGCGGAGCTCGTGCAGCGCAACCTGTCCAAGACGGCGACGCTGGATTATTGGGAGAGCGGGATGGACCTGGGCTTTTCGCGCAACTTGTTCGACTGCTTTCTTGAATACCAGACGAAGATGGAGACGACGTTCCACAAGCTGCAAAAGACCTACGGCTTCGACATCGTGGACGCGAACCGCCCGACGGATTCCATCACGAAGGAGCTGCGGAAAAAAATCGGCGCGCTGCTGGAGAAATAAAAAACTACGGCGCGCTGGCCGGCGCGGCGGGCGACCCGCTGGCCGCCGGCAAAACGGGCGCATTGGTTCCCGGACCCGGCTTGCGCAGCGGACGTCTCACCAGTCCGTCAAACTGCTTCTGCTGCTCCGGCGTCAGCACCTCGCGGATCTCCAGCCGTGCCGCGTTCATCGTCTTCTTCATCTGGCTCTGGCCCTCGGAAATGATTTTTTGCACGGCCTCGTGCTGTTCCGGCGAAAGTTTCAACTCGGAATCGAGCCGCTGCAAAAATTCCTTGCTCAAGATTTCCGGCGGACGCGGGGATTTGGAAACCGGCTGCCCGGTGGTGTTGGTCGGCGCGACAACCACGACATTCGCGGCACTGTTCGTTGACGCCAATTCCACATGAGGAATATTTTTCTTCGGACGCGCCGGCTTGACGGAGTTGACCAGAAAGCCGCCGGTGAAAACGCCCGCGCCAAAAATCAACACGGTCGCCAGCACGATGGTGGGGATGACTTTCCAGTTGCTCACGGCGCGGCGTCGCCCTGGTCCACCGAGGCCAGCAGCGTGTTTTCAAAATCCTGCGAGAGATCATTCCCGTTGTCGCCCGTGTCCGGCGCGAACCACGCCACGGTTCCGCACACCACGGCGATGGCCACGCACGAGGCGGCCGCGCGCCACAGCCCGCTGACCCACGCCACCCATTTGTCCGCCACGGCGCGCTCGGCGATGAGCGCCATGATGCGCTTTTCAAACGCATACGGCACGCGGTCGTCCGGCGGGGCCAGCCGGGCGGCGGCGGTCAGTTTTTTCTGGAGTTCATCGAGGTTCATAAACGCTTCATCCTGTTTGACGCGCAAAATTTGCGCGGAGTTACAAATACTTTTCCTTGGTCATGCGCGCCAGAATTTTCCGCATTTCCCCGCGCGCCCGGAACGCCCGGACCTTGACCAGCGGCACCGACCAGCCGGTGATTTCGGCGATTTCCTTCACGGACCGGTCCTCGATCTCCAGCAACTGGATCACCAGCCGCGCCGGGGGCGAAAGTTTTTCCAGCAGGCGGTCCACCAGCAGTTTCGCCGCCGCCGCATCCTCGGCGGCGCTGCTGGGATCGGCCACGAACCGGTCCAGCCAGTCGTCCTCCGGCTCGGAGATTTCGCTGAAGGAAGATTCGCGGTTGCGCTGGTGGCCGCGTAGAAAATCATAGCACGTCCGCACCGCCAGCCGCATGAGCCAGTGCTCGAACGGCGCCTCGCCGCGGAAACTTTTAAGCTTGTCGAACGCCTTGAGCCAGACCTCCTGCGTGATGTCCTCGATCTCGCTTTCACGGCGGGCGTAACGGCGCGCGGTGGCGAAGACGCGGGGGGAATATTTGGCAACCAGCGGCTCAAAGCTCGCCGCGTCGCCGGCCAGCACGGCGGCGATGAGTTCAGCTTCGGACCGTTCCATGCGGGGAAAAGTTCCGGCTCACTCGCGGGCCAGGCCGAAGGCGGTTTCAAAATCGCGCGAGAAATGCCCGATGACCTCGGCGGCCTGGTGCGGCTGTTCCAGCAGCACCTTGAGCCGCTCCGCCGTCGTCTCCGGGCGCAGGCGGATCAGCTCGGCGGCGGCGACGATGTTCGCCAGCTTGCCGTTCACATCGTGGCGCATGTCGCGGAGCCGGCGGTGCAGCGCCAGGATTTGTTCCTCGGTCAACGTCACCGGGCCGGTGGGCTTGTAACTCGCATTCATGCTCAAAGCATTGCGGAAGCCCGCGCGAAAGCAAGCGGCTTTCTGAAAGCTCCAAATTCCAAGCACCAAGCTCCAGAGAAGCTCCAAGCCTAAAATTCCAAATCCACATCGCGCCGAAAGTCTCTTTGGAGCTTGGTGCTTGAAGATTCTCTGGTGCTTGGATGTTGGTGCTTGGAATTTTCCTAAAAAAGCTCACGCATAAAAATATCCCAGCTCCCGCAGCGACGAATAATCCTTCGCCCGTTCCGCCGTCGCGCGGCCGATGATGACGTGGTCCACCACCTCGATCTTCAAAAGCTGGCCCGCGCGGATCAAATCCCGCGTCACCTTGATGTCCGCCTCGCTCGGCGTCGGGTCGCCGCTCGGATGATTGTGGACCAGCACCACGCCCGCCGCGTTCGCCGCAATCGCCGCGCGAAAAACCTCGCGCGGATGCACCAGGATCGTGTCGAGCAGGCCCTGCGAGATTTTCTCCACGCGAATCAGTTTTTTCCGCACATTCAGCAGCAGCACCTGGAACGACTCCACAATTCCCAACCGGTTTGTTTCGCGCATGAAGTTCACCACTGTCACCGGGTTGTCCAGCACCGGCGACTCCGCAAGCCGCTCCTGCTCCATCCGTCTGGCCAGCGCGAACGCCGCCACCAGCGTCGCCGCCTTGTCGCGCCCGATGCCCGGCACCTGTTTCAATTCATCCACCGTCACCAGCGCCAGCGCGTTCAGCGAGCCAAACTTCTGGATCAAATTCTGGCCGACTTGCACCACATTTGTGCCCTGCAAGCCCGTGCGCAGCAGGATCGCGAGCAGCTCCGCGTGCGTCAGCGCATCCGGCCCGCGCGCCACGAGCCGTTCGCGCGGCCGCTCGCTCACCGGCTGGTCCTTGAGGCGGTAGCTGTCTGCCATGAAAAACTTGTATGCGAACCCGGCGGGAAACACACGCGGAAAATGTCTCGGATGTAGGAGACGACGTGAGGAGTCTCAAACTTTTCGGCCACCCGGTGGATTTTTTAATTAGAGGCTCGTTACCTCGTCTCCTGCTTTTCACCAGCCGCCGCACGAGGTTCAACCTGTCAACGTTCAACCGCGCTGCGCCACGGAAATTTTGTTGCCCTGCCAGGGCTGGGTTTATTGGGTCGTCTTATTCTTTCAAGGAATTTATCGAGCGGGAAATGGATTGCCCGGCCTTCGCAGGTTGGAGCTTGGAATTTGGAGCTTCGCCCCGCTTGATTTGACGGGTTCGCTGCGTGATAATCCCGCCGTGGAAACCGTCACCCAGCTCACCAACCAGCTCGTCGCGTCCTACGCCAAGGCGGGCGGCATCAACCATCTGGACGGCAAAAACCTGCCGTCCAAACGCGTCGTCACCGCGCTGACGTGCGATTTGCTGCGGCTGCTGTTCCCCGGTTTCTTTGATGAAAAATTGATCCACTCGTCGGAGATCAAAGTGGAGACGGCGGCGTTGCTGGACTCCATTCTGGGAACGCTGGAGGACGAAATCCGCAAAGCCCTCGAATACCAGCCGCCGGCCCAGCTCGCCAAAAAGGACATCGCGCACGAGGCGCACACGTTGACGGTGGACTTTCTCGGCCGCCTGCCGCGCATCCGTGAAGTGTTGCAGACGGACGTGGAGGCGGCGTTCGACGGCGACCCGGCGGCGGCGAGCAAGGAGGAGATCATCGTGTCGTATCCGTTCATCGAGGCCATCGCGGTGCAGCGGCTGGCGCATGAGTTGTATTTGAAAAATGTCGCGCTCATCCCGCGCATCATGTCCGAGTGGGCGCACTCGCGCACGGGCATGGACCTGCATCCCGGCGCGCAGATCGGCTCGCACTTTTTTGTGGATCATTGCACCGGCACGGTCGTCGGCGAGACGGCCATCATCGGCCACCATGTGAAGATGTATCACAGCGTGACGCTGGGCGCGAAGTCCACGGCGGGCGGCCAGCAGTTGCGCGGCAAGAAACGGCATCCGACCATCGAAGACCGCGTGACGATTTATCCCGGCGCGACGATTCTCGGCGGTGAAACCGTCATCGGCGCGGGCAGCACCATCGGCGGCAACGTGTTCATCATGGACAGCGTCGCGCCGAATTCATTGGTGATCTACGACGGCCTCGACATGCGCGTCTTGAGCAAGTCGGACAAGAACGCGGTGCTGGATTTTCAAATCTGAATGCAACTGGAGCGCCGGCATCTTGCCGGCGAGATGGATTTCATTCCAGAAACCCGCCGGCTGGAAGCCAGCGCTCCAGTTTTTCCCGCAGTCAGTCGAGGTGGAAAACTTCCTTGAGCGGTTTCTCCACCGGCGAATTGTCCACGTTCACATCCATCAGCGGCGCCATGAAATCCCGCCGTTTGCGGATGACGGGCAGTTTGGACAACGGCGCGACCTTTTTTCATCGGAAATTTTCCGCACGGCAAAAAGCGTCAGCGCTTTTTCGTCGAGAAAAATCGAGAAGCCAGAAACGCCCGCCGCGCGCAGCTCCCGCGCGAGTTCCGGCCAGATTTCGTCGTGACGCTTTTTATATTCGGCGGCGAAGCCCGGCTTGAGCTTCATCGTGCAGGCCTGGCGAATCATAACGTCGGAGCGCTGGCGGCCCGCGGCGGGTTTCAGGATTTGGGCGAACACGCCGGCGAAACGCCAGCGCTCCCGGATGGTTCAGAAATCAAACTGGTCAATGTTGTCTTTGTTGAAGACGAACGGCTTGCCGAGCAGAATGTTGTCGCCCTTGATTTCAAACTCGCCAAGCGTGCCGGCCTTGAACGTTGTGTCGCCGGTTTTCAACGTGCCGCGCGCCGAGGCGTCCGCCGCATACACCGCGAGATAACCCAGGTCCATCGTGTTCCACAAAATCACGCTCTGCGTCACGCCGTCGTGGACGTAGATTTTATTTTCGTTCGGCAAACCCAGCCCCATGACTTTGACCGCACCGATTTTGCCCGCCTGTTTCACCGCCTCCGCCGCGCCGGGAACGCCGGGTGAACAGATCGCCATGATGCACTTCAAGCTCGGATTCGCGCTCAACAACGCCGTGGTCTCCGCCTGCGCCTTGTCCTTGGAATCATCGCAGGGCCGGACGGCGAGCAGCTTCATGTTCGGATAATTTTTCGCCAAATCTTCCTCGATGTATTTCTGCCATTCCTGCATGTTCGCCGCCGTAAGCGACGCGGTGATGATGGCGAAATCGCCGTTGCTGCTGCAAAGCCGCGCGGCCTCGTCCATCAAACCGTAGCCGATGCCCTGCGGCGTGGCCTGGTTCACAAAAAACTGGCGCGCATCCGGCAGCGCATCCGCGTCATAGGTAATGACCTTGATGCCCTTGGCCTGCGCCTTGCGGAGCGCGGTCGAGATGCCCTCCTTGTTTTCGCACGCGGCGGCGATGACGTCCACGCCGAGCGTGATCCAGTTCTCGACGATCTCATTTTGCTTGGCCGGGTCGGTGTCCGTGGGGCCGTCAAAGATCAGTTCGTCGCCCAGTTCTGTCGCCGCCTTGCCCGCGCCCTTGCTGCACGAGATGAAATAGGCATTGCCTTTCGACTTCGCCAGCAGCGCGACGGTCAAATTTTTTTTGCCGGCGGAACTGCCGTTTTCGGCGGATGGCGTTTCAGATTTTTTGCAGCCGGAGAAAACGGTGACGGCAGCGACGAGGAGAATTGAAAGTGTTTTTTTCATGGGCTTTGTTTGGCAAGTTTGGGCGCAGACTTTCCCGCGCGCAAGCCGGAAATCATTTTCGGCAAGACCGAACTGGCCAGCGCCAGGATCAACAGCAGTCCGGTGAGCATCCCGGCCATTTCGCGCGGCTGGAGCGCGTGGACGAGGCCGTTGTTCAAGACCGCAATCGCCGCGACGCCGAGCAGAGTGCCGTGAATCGAGCCGATGCCGCCGAAAATACTCGTGCCTCCCAGCACGACGGCGGTGATGGCGAACAGCTCATAGCCCGTGCCCGCATCTGCTTTCGCCTGACCGAGCCGCGCCGTATAAATGATCGCGGCGATGGCCGAAACAATTCCGGCGAGCACATAAACCATCGCCACGCGCCGCCCGACGGGAATGCCTGCGTAACGCGCGCCTTCCGGCGAAAAACCAATCGCGCGAAACGAACGGCCAAGAGTTGTGCGATGAACGAGCAGCCAGAAAAAGATTGCGGCAAGAATCAAAATTGGAGCTTGCGCCGGAATTCCCAGCCAGCGTTCCTGTCCAAGAAACAAGAATGATTGTGGAAAATTCGTGAACGTGTCCACGCCATGCGTGATGGCCTCGGCGAGTCCGCGAAATAGTGAAAATGTTCCAAGCGTCACGATGAGCGGCGGCAACCTCAACCAAGTAATGAGCGTCGCGTTGAGTCCGCCCGCCAATGCACCGACGCCGATGGTGCAGGCTGCTGCCAGCGGAATCGGCATTCCGCAATCGCGCCAGAATTTCCCGAACAGGATCGCGCACAGCCCAAGCAGCGACGCGACGGACAGATCAATTCCGCCCGTCAGAATGATGGGCGTCATCGCCAGCGCGAGCAGGCCGATTTCGCAGGAGTGGCGCAGAATGTCGCAAGAGTTGTCGTATGTGGCAAAGTTGCGGCCAATCGCGTAGAAGAAAATCCATTCCGCCACCAGCACGACGAGCAAAATCGTTTCGTGCTTGAGCAGGACTTTTTTTAATCCGTGTTTATCCGTGTTCATCCGTGGTTAATTCCTTTCCGGCTTCGCAAGCCATCCGCGACGACTGCGAGCAAAATGATCGCGCCTTGGATTGCCTTTTCCCAATACGCCTCAACATGCAGATGCGTCAGCGCGGGACTGATGCACGCGAGCAGCAGCAGCCCGGCGAAGACGCCCCACAAATTTCCGCGCCCGCCGGAAATGGCCACGCCGCCCACGACGACCGCCGCGATGACTTTCAATTCCAGACCCGTGCCGGACTGCGGATCAACCTGCGGCGATTGCACCGCGTTCATCATCGCCGCCAGCCCGACCAGCGCACCGATGAAAACAAAAACAAAAAATGTCGTGAGACGGGGACGGATTCCCGCCAGCCGCGCCGCTTCTGCATCCGAGCCGACGGCGTAAATGAATCGTCCGGCGGATAAATTTTTCATCGCCAGCGCGAACGAAATTAAAATCAACAGCGCAACGATGACGAGCGTCCATTGTCCGGTCATTTGCGAAAGGCCGAACCATTGCGTGCCTTCGGGCAGGTTCACGAACTGTCCCTGACGCAGCCAGCGCAAACCTTCGCGCCACGTCACCATCGTCGCGAGCGTGACGACGATGGACGGCAAACCAAGCCCCGCGATGAGCGCGCCGTTGAACGCGCCCATGATTGCACCAATCAAAACCGAAGCCACGACGACGAGCGCGAGCGGCCAGTGCATCGCCGCGAGCAATCCCGCGCAGACGCTGCACACGGCGAACATCGAGCCGACCGAGATGTCAATCTGCCGGCAGACAATCACGAGCGCCATGCCGCACGCGACCACGAGGGTCGGCGCGGCGCGCGTTGCGAGCGAGAGCAGCGGCTGCGCCTGAAAAAACGATGGCGCGAAGATCGCCAGTGCCAGCAGCAAAACGCCCAGCGCGAAGGCGACGGAAAGTTCGCGGAAATATTTTTTCATTCGCCAACTCCAATCCGCAAGCCGGAGGCTTGCCAGAAATTAGCCGGGGGTTGAGCGCCAGCGACACCCCCGGAAAACCGCAGCGGAGCTGACCACCCCGGCGGGGTGGCAGAAATTTGGAATGAGCGTGTGAAAATCACAGCAGATATTTCTCCTCATATTTGACGCCATTTTTGCCGAGCAAGGTTTTCAATTCCGTCACGAAATCAGTTTTCTTGTGATGCGCTTCTTGTGTAGCGATGTATTGCCGGACGGATTCAATGTGCGTCCAGCTCACGGTGAATGCGGAATAGCCTTCCTGCCAGGAGAAAAATTGCTCGTGCTTTTCCGCAGCCCATATTGATGATGCCTTTTTCAACTCCTGCATAAAATCAGCGAGGCAATGTGTGGCACGCAAACCGACAAGCAAATGAACGTGATCTTCCACGCCGCCGATGATTTCGGGAATGCCACCGAGTCCGCGAACCGTGCCACCGAGGTATTCGTGGAGTTTGGAACGCCACGGCGGCTTGATGAACGGGCGGCGTTCTTTCGTGGAGAAAACGATGTGATAATGGAGCGAAAGAAAGGTTGAACCCATATTTGTCTCCGGTTTCTAGCACCCCTCCGGGGTGCGATTGTTTTTTTGAACGCTTTCCGGGGGTGTCGCTGCGCTCAACCCCCGGCTAATTTCTGACAGGCCTCCGGCCTGTCCCAGTGCCGCGCTCATCACAGTTTGCGCGTCGGATTTCCCCGGCAGCATCGCGGCGATTGTTCCGCCGCGCATGACGGCGATGCGGTCGCTCATGCCGAGAATTTCCGGCAGGTCGCTTGAAATCATCAACACCGCCAGCCCGTCCTTTGCGAGCGCGCGGATGATTTTGTGGATCTCGCTTTTCGCACCCACGTCCACGCCCTGCGTCGGTTCGTCGAGGATCAAAACTTTCGGCTTGGTCGCGAGCCAGCGCGCGAGAGAAACTTTTTGCTGGTTGCCGCCGCTCAACGAATTGCCCGGCGCATCCGGCCCCGAAGCTTTCACGCCGAGGTCGCGGATGAATTCCAACGCCAGTTGTTTCTCCGCACCAAAACGCAGCCACGTTCCGGGAAAAATCCGGCGGTGAACCGCCATCGTCATGTTTTGCGCGATGGGCAGTTCGAGGATCACGCCGTGCCGCCGCCGGTCTTCCGGCACATAAGCGATGCCCTGCGCGACGGCGTCCTGCGGCGAATGGATTTTAATTTGTGCGCCGCGTAGAAAAATTTCCCCCGCATCGGCGGGCGTGATGCCGAAAAGAATCCGCGCCAGTTCTGTCCGTCCCGCGCCCACCAGCCCGGCCATGCCGAGGATTTCGCCCGCGCGGATTTCGAGCTGGACATTTTTTACGCCGCCCGCCGCGCAGCCTAAATTTTTTGTCGCCAGCACGACTTCGCCCGGCTCGCTTTCGGCCGGCGGATAAATCGCCGAGACCTCGCGCCCGACCATCAGCTTGATTAGTTCGGATTCGGTCAACGTAGGACAGGCGTCGCGTCTGTCTCCA
>JAYVCM010000528.1:0-4716 GCA_043749955.1 Limisphaerales bacterium
GCTTCGCGCAATTCGAAGACGCAAGTGGATCGCGAAGCGTCTGGACTGCGGTCGCTTTAGCGCCGCTTTCTTCAGCAGCGAGACGGGTCTAACGATTCAATGCGTCGCCCGTCCGCAGATCGTCAGCACGACGCCGATTAAAATTCCAATGACCGCAGGAAGTTTGCGCCAGCCGTTCAGTTCGCCGAAGAAAAGCAGTCCGCCGCCGAATGCCACCAGCACGCTCGCGCGGCGCAGGCTCATGACGACGGACACGAGCGCGTCCGGATTCCGCAGCGCCCAGAAGTAGGCGTAGTCCGCCACGAGCAAGGCGAGCGCGATGAACGGGATGCTCCAGCGCCAGTGGAATTCGTTGCGCGGCCACAGCCGCAGTTTCCAGCCGAGCGCGAACGGCACAAAGAACACCAGGAGGTAAATCTGAAACCAGCATTGCACCGTCGGCACGGAAAAGTTCAGCGTGCCGAGCAGATACTTGTCGTAGAGCGAACTCACCGCGCCGAACAGCGTGCCCATGATGAGAAACCCGACCCATTTGTTGCGGTGAAAATGCACGCCCTCGCGCGCGCCCGCGAACGACAGCCCGACGAACGATCCAAGCGTGGTCAGGATGCCGACCGTTTCCAGCCACGTCGGACGCTCGCCCAAAATCAGGATTGCGCCGAACAGCGTGAACAGCGGACTGGTTGCGCGGATGGGCGCGCCGAGCGAGAGCGGCAGATGTTTCATCGCGAAATAAGTTCCCACCCACGACGCCGCGACGATGCCGGATTTCAGCAGCAGTTGCAGATGCTGCTTCCACGTCAGCGCATCGGTGACGAGCGACGGCGGCAACGTTCCCGGATGAATCACCTGCACGGACAGCAACACGAACCACACCGTCGCGCCCGTCAGTGTGCTGAAAAACAAAACGGGCGTCACGGCGTTCGCCCGCACCGCGTGCTTGGTGCAAAGGTCGTAGAGGCCGAGGAACAGCGCGGATAAAAGCGTGGCGACAATCCAGTTCATCAATTTTTATCTGGTAGGGCAGAACTGCCGCTCTGCCTCACCCGAAAAGCAAAACGGGCGAACCATAAAGGCCCGCCCGTCGAGCTGTAAGCATTTATTCTTGTGGCAAGACATCACAGCTTGTAACGCAGTCGCCAGATTTTCAACAGCTCGCCGCAGTCCTTGGCAAAGTCATCGGTCATGCTGACCATTTGAAAGCCGGCCAGCGTCCAATGAAGTTTTTCGTAATCGCATTTGCGATGGACGACCGGAACGATTTTATCCTGAAAACGTTTTTGAATGAGCGCGTAGGACAATTCCCGCTTTACCCACATGGACTTGACTGATTTGGGCGAGAGGATGACTACGAACCAATCACAGCGTTGCAGCGCGCGACCGATTTCCTGCTGCCATTGCTGCGCGCCGCGCAGATGAGTGCGGCTATACCAGACGGGGATTCCGTGCCGGCGCAGAATCTTGGCAAGCCGGTCGGCAAAACGCCGGTCGCCGCTGGCGTGGGACAGAAAAATTTCCCTTGGTAGAGTTCGTCGCTGGCGTTTCACGCTCAAGCCGGGGTGAGTTCAAATCCGTTTTCTATGTAATCCACAATCTCGTGGCTGACTTCGGCGATGTGTTTGTTGAATCGAACCATGGGCAGCTTTTTTAAAATCCACGGAATGTCCGTTGTGGGTTTTACCATCACGGGAATCAGGCGTCCCCGGAACTGCGAAGCTCCCAGCGCAAACTCGATCTCTTGTCGCACGGATCCGGATTTCATTGCCTGCGGAGAGAGCAGCACCACCATCGCCTCGGATTCTTTCAAGGCTTTTCCGATCTGCGAAGCCCAGTTCTCGCCTGGAAAAAGCGCATCGTCGGCAAACCAGACAGCGTGCCCGGCTTTTTCAAGCAGGCCGGCCAATTCTTTGGCGACCTCTCGATCCGACTGCACATAACTTAAAAAAACCTTCATAGGTCAGAAACTAGTGCTTCTCGAACGCCTCGTCAACGCCGTTACATGTGCGCGATGATGTTGTCGCCGAACTGCGAGCATTTGATTTCCGTCGCACCTTCCATCTGCCGCGCGAAGTCGTAGGTGACGCGTTTGCTGCCAATCGCGCCGTTGAGTCCTTTGAGAATCAAATCCGCCGCTTCCGTCCAGCCCAGGTAACGCAGCATCATCTCGCCGGACAACACAACGGAGCCGGGATTCACGACGTCTTTGCCTGCGTATTTTGGTGCGGTGCCGTGCGTGGCTTCAAAGATGGCGTGGCCGGTGATGTAATTGATGTTGCCGCCGGGCGCGATGCCGATGCCGCCGACTTGCGCGGCCAGCGCGTCGCTCAAATAATCGCCGTTAAGATTCAGCGTGGCGATCACGTCGAAATCTGTCGGGCGCGTGAGGACTTGCTGCAACGCAATGTCGGCGATGGCGTCCTTGATGATGATGCCGGCGCCGGGTTTGCCTTCGGGAATCTTGCACCACGGGCCGCCGTCCATCTCCATCGCCCCGAAAAATTCCTTCGCGGTCTGGTAAGCCCAGTCGCGGAAGCCGCCTTCGGTGAACTTCATGATGTTGCCCTTGTGGACAATCGTGACGCTCTTGCGTTTATTTTTGATCGCGTAGGCCATCGCGCTGTGCATCAGGCGCACCGTGCCGCTGTAACTGACGGCCTTGATGCCGACGCCGACTTTCACCTCGCTCGGAAAATCTTTCGCGCCGACGGCCTTCCAGAAATCTTCGGCGGCGGGCTGGGTGCCGAACCGGATTTTCTTGAAGTCCTTCGGAAATTCCTGCGCGATGAAGTCCAAAACTTTTTGCGCCTCGGGCGTGCCGCCGGCGTATTCGATGCCCGCGTAAATGTCCTCGGTGTTTTCGCGGAAGATGGTCATGTCCACTTTTTCCGGATGCTTCACGGGGGAGGGGACGCCGGTGAACCATTGCACGGGGCGCAGGCAGACGTAGAGATCAAGCATCTGGCGCAATGCGACGTTGAGCGAGCGGATGCCGCCGCCGACGGGCGTGGTGAGCGGGCCTTTGATGCCGACAAGATATTCCCGGAACGCGGCGACGGTATCGTCCGGCAGCCAGTTGTTGAATTTCTTGAAGCTCTCTTCGCCGGCGAAAACCTCGAACCAGGAAATTTTCCGTTGGCCGCCGTAGGCCTTTTGCACCGCCGCGTCGAACACGCGCACGGACGAGGCCCAGATGTCCGGGCCGGTGCCGTCGCCGCGGATGAAGGGGAGGATGGGATTTTCCGGCACGTTGAGCTTGCCGTGGGTGATGGTGATTTTCCCGCCGGCGGGCGGGGTGATGTCTTGGTAGGCCATAATCGTTGATTTAATTTTTGAAAGGCTACGCAAACCGCAAAATCCGCGCGAGCAGGAAATCAGGGAAAAATTTCCGCAACTTTTTATTTGACAGCCGCCGGCTAAAAAGTTTTAGTAGCGGCGTATGAATCAGAAATCATTCAAGTCCCGGTTTCTCACCCTCCTGGTCGGCTGCCTCCTGTTGGGCGGAGCCGCCTCGTCCCCTGCGCTGATCATCAATCCGATTTGGGACAGTTCGCTCACCAACAATGCCAACGCCGCCACCATCATGACCACGATCAACGCGGCCATCGCCATCTATCAGGCGAACTTTAACGACGCCGTCACCGTGTCTATTCAATTCAATGGAACCAACACCGGACTGGGCGGCAGTTCGACCTTTTTCGCCAGCGTCGGCTATGCCGCTTATCGGACGGCTCTCGCGGCGGACGCGTCCACGGCCGCCGATGCGGCCGCCATCGCCAGTTTGCCCGTGCAAGCCAACAATCCGGTCAATGGCAATGCCAGCGTTCGCCTCTCCACTGCCAACTTTCGCGCCATCGGCTTCACCAACGTCTTTCCGGGAGGCGGCCAGCCCGACAGCACCATTTCCTTGAACTTCGGGCTCATGAACCTTGACCGCAGTTCGACCAATGCCGCGAAATACGACCTGATGGCCGTCGTGGAGCATGAGATTGATGAAGCCCTCGGAATGGGTTCCGCCCTCAACAATCTCACCAACAACGCGCCAAATCCGGCAGGTCCCGCCTTGAACGAAGACATGTTCCGCTACGGCACGAACAACGTCCGCAGCTTGAGCACGGCGCTGGCCACGCAGGCGTTCTTTTCCTATGATGGCGGCACCAATCTGCTGGCGCAGTTCAACCAGCTGGCAGGCGGCGATTTTTCCGATTTCATCAGCAACACAAACTTGGTGCAAGTGCAGGATGCCTTTGGCACGCCGGGCACGCAGCCGAGTCTCGGTGTTGAACTGACTATTCTCGATGTGCTCGGCTGGAATGCAGCCCCTGTGCCGGAACCGGGAACCATGGCGCTCTTGGGCCTCGGCGCGCTCGCGCTGCTCCGCTTCAGGAAAAAGAAATAACCGCGATTTGAAAAGCGCTGTCATGGCGCAAAGCAAAACGGCCTTCGTTTCCGAAGGCCGTTTTTCATTGTTGAATCGTTCGAATCAAACCGTCGTGAACGCGCGGGGTCAGACGTTCGCAGTGGGCTGGTGGCTGCGGTTCCGTTGGCGCAAGGCGATGGCGCTGGTGCCGGCAAACAGAAATTGCAACGTCGGCGATTCAACGTGGCCGCGTGGATGTGGCGGCGGGCATCCTGCCTGCCGTAGAGCCGTGGCTTCTCCACCCTCCGCAGTAGGCTGCTACGGAGGACGGGCAGCCCGGCGGAAAAAAACTCACGCAT
>JAYVCM010000529.1:0-5397 GCA_043749955.1 Limisphaerales bacterium
CGCGCCGTTTCCGCCCCTGCTGATGCAGCGCGGACATCTCACGGAGATCCTGGTGAACCTGCTGCAGAACGCCCGCGAGGCGCTGGGCCAGCAGGGAAATGTTCTGGTCACCGCGGAATGTCAGCGCGACCAGACGGTGGAGATTTCCGTGCGCGACGACGGCCCGGGGATTCCGCCGGACAAGCTGGGGCGTGTGTTCGAGGCGTATTTCACGACCAAGGAAAAGGGCACCGGCCTCGGCCTCGCCATCGTGAAGCACAACGTGGAGCTTTACGGCGGCACGGTGCGCGTCGAATCGGAGCTTGGAAAGGGCGCGAAATTCACGGTAAGCTTTCCCGCGAAGTCGCTGCCCAAACCATTTGCCAAATGAGCCTGCCGCTGCCACCCGTCCTCGTTGTGGACGACGAGAAAAACATGCGTCGTTCGCTCCAGACCATGCTCGGCGACGAAGGCTACGCCGTGCGCACGGCGGAATCCGCCGAGGAGGCGCTGAACATCCTGGCCGACGGGGAATTTTTAATGGTCATCACCGACGCGCGGCTCGGCGGCATGACGGGCTACGAATTTCTCGGCAAAATCAAAAACCACTGGCCGGAGCTGCCATCGCTGATGATCACCGCCTTTGCCACGCCGAAGCTGGCGGTCGAGGCCATCAACGCCGGGGCGATGGATTATCTGGCCAAGCCGTTCGAGCCGGAGGAATTGTTTCACGCCGTGGCGCGCTGCGCCGAACGCCACCGCCTGCTGCGCGAAAACGCGGTGCTGCGTTCGCGCGCCGGCGAAGTCATCGGCCTGGACCAGATCGTCGGCGAATCGCCGAAGATGCGCGAGCTGCGCCAGCTCATCCGCACCGTGGCGGCGACCGACGCGCGCGTTTTGGTGCTGGGCGAGAGCGGCACGGGCAAGGAGCTGGTCGCCGGCGCGATCCACAGCTTGAGCCGGCGGCGCGCGGAACATTACGTCCGCATCAACTGCGCCGCGATCCCCGAAACGCTGCTGGAAAGCGAACTGTTCGGCCATGAACGCGGTGCGTTCACCGGTGCGATCAAGCAGAAGCTTGGACGCGTGGAGGAGGCCGACGGCGGCACGATTTTTCTGGATGAGATCGCCGACATGGGCAAGCCGCTCCAGGCGAAACTGCTGCGCTTTCTCGAAGATGGCAGCTTCACGCGCGTCGGCGGCACGGAGGAGTTGCGCGTGAACGTGCGGTTCGTGGCCGCGACCAACCGCGACATCGCGCAGGCCATCGTCGCCGGCGAATTTCGCGAGGATCTGTTTCACCGCCTGAACGTCGTGCAGTTTAATCTGCCGCCGTTGCGCGAGCGCGGCGAGGACGTGCTGCTGCTCGCCGGCCATTTCCTGAAACTGTTCCGGGCCAAGATGAACAAAAATGTCACCGGCTTTGCGCCCGCCGCACGGCAGCGCTTGCTCGCCCAGCGCTGGCCGGGCAACGTCCGCGAGCTCCGCAACGCCGTCGAGCGCGCCCTCATTCTGGAGACCGGCCGCGAAATCCAGCCGGCCGTCCTGCCGGATTTTGTCGTCGAATCGCGCCTGCAAAAAACCCCGTCCGCCGCCGCGCCGGACGAATCGCTCGACGCCGCGCTGGAACGCCTCGAGCGCGAAATCATCCAGGCCGCGCTGGACCAGAATAATTTCAGCCTGACACGCGCCTCCGAACACCTTAAGCTCACCCGTCATGCGCTGCGTTACCGGATGCACCGACTGAACATGAAAATTGAAGGTGAAGCCGTTGCGCCGGGTCTGATTGACTAATGAACCCTTTAGCCCTGCCATCCCCAGGAAAATCCGCCGACTGGCTGATTTTCGTCGTCATGGTGTTTGCGATCGGCATCGCCATCGCCATCGTCGTCGTCTGGATGACCGTCTATCGTCCCAAAAATAAAAAACGGCGGCACAAGGAACGCCGCCGGCGTCATCACCGCCAGCACAACCCCACGCTCGCCCAGACCGGCGGCCTCCCGCCCCTGCGCAACCCGGACGAGCCGCCCGCCGGACCGTGACCATGCAGCACAGCCGCGCGCTCACCAAAAAAAGCGCCTCCAACCTCGCGCTGGCTTTCATCTTGTTGCCGCGTGAAAAACGCGACGCCATGTCCGCCCTCTACGCCTTCTGCCGCGCCGTGGACGACGTGGCCGACGAAGATTCCGTCCCCACGGAAAAACGGCGCGAACAGCTCGCCGCCTGGCGCGCCGACATCCGCCGCGCCTGCGAAAATCAGAAACCGGAGTTCATCCTCAACCAGGAATTCGCGCCCGTCATCCGGCGGTTTAATCTGCCGTTCGCGCTCTTCGATGAACTCATCCAGGGCTGCGAAATGGATCTGGAAACGCTGCGCTACGAAAACTACGACCGGCTGGAACTCTACTGCCACCGCGTCGCGTCCGTCGTCGGTTTGTTGAGCCTCGAAATTTTCGGCTACCAAAATCCCCGGTGCCACGACTACGCCGTCCATCTGGGCAAGGCGCTTCAGCTCACGAACATTCTGCGCGACGTGAAAAATGACGCCGCGCGCGGGCGGATTTATCTGCCGCAAACGGAACTGAAAAAATTCAACGTCACCGAGGCGGACATTTTGGCCTCCCAATATTCCGAAAATTATTTCGCGCTGGCCCGCAGCGTCGCGGAACGGGCGAAACATTTTTATTCGCTGGCGCAAAAAACCCTGCCGCCGGAAGATCGCAAGGCCATGGTCGCCGCCGAACTCATGGGCAGCGTCTATTGGCGGCTGCTGCAAAAACTGGAGCGCGGAAAGTTCAACGTCTTCGGCCCGCAGCCGCTGAAATTATCCAGGCCGCACAAGCTCGCGCTGATTGTCGGTTCCTGGCTTCGCTTTGCGGCCGGCTCGAAATCTTCAAATTACGGAACGCCGTAACAAAACTCCGCGATGTCCGCGATTCCTTCCAATCCGCAATCCGCAATCCGCAATCCGCAATCCGTCCGCCGCCTCATCGTCAACGCCGATGACTTCGGCCTTTCGCCTTCCGTCAACGCCGCCGTCATCCGCGCGCACCGCGAAGGCATCTTGACGTCCGCGAGTCTGATGGTGAACGAACCTGGATTCAACGAGGCGGTGAAGCTCGCCAAAGAAAATCCCCGGCTTGGCACCGGCCTGCACCTGACTCTGCTCATGGGCCATTCCGCGCTGCCGCCGGAAAAAATTCCCGGCCTCGTCAACGCGCGCGGCGAGTTCAGCCATTCGCCGGTTGGCGCCGGCATGAGTTATTTTTTCAAGCGCAGCCTGCGCGAACAACTCCGCGCCGAAATCCACGCGCAGTTCGAAAAGTTCCACGCCACCGGCCTCACGCTCGACCACGTCAACGGCCATCTGCACCTGCACCTGCATCCCGTTGTCTTCAAAATCCTGATGGCGGACGCGGCGCAACTGCGCATCCGGCATCTGCGTTTGACCCGCGACTGCCTCGCGCGCAGCCGTCGCATGGCCAGCGGCCGCTGGTTTTACCGCATGTCCCACGCGGCGATTTACGAACTGCTTTCCCGCCGCGCCCGCGAACCGCTGCGCCTGCGCGGCATCAAACACGCGCAGATCACGTTTGGCCTGCTCCAGGATTCGCGCGTGGACGAGGATTATATTTTGAAACTGCTGCCCGAACTGCCGCCCGGCGATTCCGAGCTTTACTCGCATCCGTCGCTCGACAAGTTTAAGCCTGAATTCGACGCCCTCGTCAGCCCGCGCGTCCGTGAGCAGATTAAAAAACTCGGCATCGAACTGATCCGCTATCAGGATTTGGGATGACCGCGAACGCCATGCCTTCCAAAATTCTTGTTCGCGGATTTCCGGATTTCGCGGTCGCCGGCTTGATTTTTTGAAGACCTCCCCGGCGGCAGCCGGCGTTCGAAGCGCAGCCGGGCGCTCTCCAATTACAAAACCAGCCTGTCCCGCTCCAATTTTTCGCGGTCGGGGAGGCGTTGAACCTCGAAGGAAAGTTCCAAAAGCGCGAAGCGTCTGGACTGCGGGCGGCTTGAGCGCCGCTTTTCGTCCGCGCCAAGAGGATGGAACGTCCGCAGGATTTCGTCCGCACGAGAGCGCCGCTGAAGCGGACGCAGTCCAGACGCTTCGCGACCACCATCGCTTCCACCGTCAGATTTTCCGCGCGGCGGACATTCTTCGCTTTGAAAGTTTTTCGCGCGGCGTTAGGATGGGGCATGGCGGATTCATTTGGATTCATCTTGAATGGCCAACCCCTCCGCGTGGCCGGCGCTTCGCCCAACACGACGTTGCTGGAGTATTTGCGCGGAATCGGATTGACCGGGTCAAAGGAAGGTTGTGCGGAAGGCGATTGCGGCGCGTGCTCGGTGGCCATCATCGAGCGCGACGCGAACGGCCAGCCGACGTATCGCGCCGTGAACAGTTGCCTCATGCCCGTCTGCCTGCTCGCCGGCCGCGAGGTCGTGAGCGTGGAGGGCGTTGCCAGCTCCGCACTCCGCACTCCGCACTCCGCACTTCTTCATCCCGTCCAGCGCACGATGGCCGAGGGCGGCGGCTCGCAATGCGGCTATTGCACGCCCGGCTTCATCTGCTCGCTGTTCGAGGGCTACTACCGCGACGACCTCAGCACGCACGACGAACTCGACGAGCAGCTCGCCGGCAATCTCTGCCGCTGCACGGGCTATCGTCCCATCCGCGACGCGGCGATCGAGGCTTTTTCTTGTAGGAGACGAGGTGACGAGTCTCAAAAAAAAACCGGGGACAAGTCAGAGCCTCCTCACGTCGTCTCCTACAAATATGGGGAAGATGATGAATTCGCCGAACGCCTCAAAAAATCCGACGCCAATCTCGGCGCGGCGGAATATGAATTTGCCGGAGAAAAATTCTTCCGCCCCACTTCGCTCGCCGAACTGCTGCGGCTGCGAAATGAAAATCCCGAAGCCCGCCTCATCGCCGGCGCGACGGAACTGGGCCTGGACATCAGCAAGCGCTACAAAAAATTCCCGACGCTCATCTCCACCGAAGCCGTGGCGGAGTTGAAGGAAATCAAATCCACCGAAACCGAGTGGCACATCGGCGCAGCCGTCACGCTCACGGAAATTGAAGACCGGCTTGGCGAAGAATTCCCTGCGCTCGGCGACATGCTGCGCGTGTTCGGCTCGCGGCAGATTCGCAACCGCGCCACGATGGGCGGCAACCTCGTCACCGCCTCGCCCATCGGCGACAGCGCGCCGGTGCTGCTGGCGCTCGACGCGCTGGTGGTGCTAGTGGCACAGACTTCTAGCCTGTGTGTTCCAGACGCTGAAGAAATGAAACACACAGGCAAGATGCCTGTGCCACTACGCGAGCGCACACTTCCCATCAGCGAATTCTTCGTCTCGTATCGCAAAACCGCGCTGCAACCGGATGAGATTTTGAAAACCATCCTC
>JAYVCM010000530.1:0-3368 GCA_043749955.1 Limisphaerales bacterium
GGCGTCATCTTCGTCTGGAACATGGGCAGCGTCCTCGTCGCCCCGGCAAATCGCCCGATTGGCAATCCACCGGCGGATCTGCACGCGCAGTCCGTGGAATTTCCCAGCGCGAGCGGCGCGACGATTCACGGCTGGCTCGTCGCGGGCCAGCCGGGAAAAGGCGTGGTCATTCTGATGCACGGCATCCATGCAAACCGGCTTTCCCTCGTCGCCCGCGCGGAATTTCTTTCGCGCGCCGGTTACTCGGTGCTGCTGTTTGATTTTCAAGGTCACGGTGAAAGCATCGGAACCAACATCACGTTTGGCTTTCTGGAAAGCCGCGACGCGACTGCCGCCGTGAATTTCGTCCGCCAGAAATTTCCCGGCGAAAAAACCGGTGTCATCGGCGTTTCACTGGGCGCGGCGGCGGCGTTGCTGGCGGAGCCGCCGTTGCCGGTCAGCGCGCTGGTTTTGGAATCGTCGTATCCCACGATTTATCAGGCCACCGAAAACCGGATGGCCCTGCGGTTTGGATTTCTCGGCAAACTGGCCACGCCGCTGCTGATCTGCCAGTTGAAGCCGCGCCTGGGAATTGGCGTGGATGATTTGAAGCCGATCCAGCACGCCGGCAAAATCACCGTTCCAAAATTTTTCATCGCCGGCACCGCCGACCGCGACACCACGCTGGCGGAGTCGCAGGCTTTGTTTGCCGCCGCCGCCGAACCGAAGCAGCTCTGGCTGGTGGAGGGAGCGGCCCATGTGGACATGCACGCCTTCGCCAAGGCCGAATACGAAACGCGCCTGCTGGCTTTCCTCGCGGCCAGTTTGAATTAGCGTTGCCGCTTTGGGCGCAGTTCAGTTTCTTGCAGGGCTATACGCGCCATCCAAGAATCCCAAAGGGATTCCGGCTCAAAGCCCAGGGTCGCGAGGAACGAGCCACCCTGGGTAAGCGTCGGGAGAAAATCACAACCCCAACGGGGTTGCGGCGTTGGGGAACGTCGCCGAGCCACAACCCCGTTGGGGTTGCGTTCCGGGGCGTAGTGTTCCCAAGGCAGCTCGTTCCTCGCAACCCCGCGACAGCGGGGCTGAAGGACGCAATCCCTTTGGGATTGAGCAATGAGGCCACTCCTCAAAAACCGAGATGCGCCCCACCGCCCTTTTCCGCCGTTTTTTTACTTGTTGCGGAAATTTGGGCTTTTAATAAGATTTCAACCGGAACGCGCCCATGGGGCATCAGGCGCTTTTCAAAGAACAAGAACCAAACAACCGTCCGCAGGCATCTAATGCGGATAAACTCTCCTTAAACCACCAACCAAAAAAATAAAATGAAAATCAAAAACTCCATCGTCTCCCTCGCCGCGTGTGCGGCGGTCATCACGTTCGCCGGCTGCAGCAAGAGCGAAACGCCCGCCCCCGGCGGCGCCACCAATGCCGCCGCCGCCACCGACGCCGCCAAGGACATGGCCGGCAAGACGGCGGACATGGCCGGCAAAACGGCGGACATGGCGAAAGATGTCGCCGGCCAGGCCGTGGCCGCCGCCACCAACGCCGTCGCCGTCCCGGATAACGCGGGTCCGTTCAACGAAGGCCTCGCCAGCGCCAGGAAAATGATCACCGACAAGGATTACCAGGGCGCGCTCGCCGAATTGACCAAGCTCTCCAGCATGAACCTTTCCGACGCCCAGACTAAAATCGTGGACAGCCTCAAGGCTGAAGTGCAGGCCCTGATTTCCAAGAGTGCCGCGGACGCGGCGAAGGGTCTGCTCGGAAAATAATTCAATCCATCAAATCAGAATCCACGGGGCTGTCGCCAAAAGCGGCAGCCCCGTTTTCCAAACTCAACTCCAACCAATCCCATGACCACTCCCGCGACTCCCTACAACTGGCGTTTCTTCCGCGCCGGCGGCTTTGACCAGGTCAAACTCGAAACCGGCGCCGACCTGATGAACCTCGACCAGCTCGACCAGAAACTCTGGGTCGCGCTGGCCTGCCCGACCACGGGCGTCGAATTTGACAAGACCACGCTCGCGTTGATTGACACCGACAAGGACGGACGCATCCGCGTGCCGGAGATCATTGCCGCCGCCAAGTGGGCCGGCGGCTTGATGAAAAATCCGGACGATCTGCTCAAGGGCAGCCCGACTCTGCGGCCCGCCGCCATCAATGACGCCACGCCGGAAGGCAGATTGATCGCCAGTTTTGCCCGGCAAGTTCTGGGCAAGTCCGACACGGCGGAAGTCACGTTTGAGGAAGCCGGCACCGCCGCCCAGACTTTTGCGGCCAAGCCTTTCAACGGCGACGGCATCGTGCCCGCCGATTCCGCGAGCGACGACGCGACCAAGGCGGTTATTGCCGACATCATCAACTGTGTGGGCGCCGACACGGATGCCAGCGGCAAGCCCGGCGTGAACCAGGCGCGGGTGGATCAATTTTTCGCCGCCGCCGCCGCCTACTCGGACTGGTGGAAAAAAGCGGAAGGCGACGCATCCGTGCTGCCGCTGGGCTTGCACACCGAGGCCGCCGCCGCCGCCGTCAAGGCCGTGAAGTCCAAGGTGGACGATTACTTTGCGCGCGGCCGGCTTGCGGCTTTTGATCCGCGTTCGGTCAATGCCCTGAACCGCGACGAGAAGGAATACGCCGCGCTGGGGGCCAAAGATTTGACGAGCAATCATGCGGACATCGCCAGCCTGCCGCTGGCGCAGGTCGGAGCCACGACGCCGCTGCCGCTGATCCAGGGCATCAACCCGGCCTGGGCCGGAACGATTGCCGCGTTGCAAACCCACGCCATCTTGCCGCTGCTCGGTGCGCGGACAGTGCTGACCGAGGCGGATTGGAACGCGCTGGTCGGCAGGCTCGCCGCCTTCGATGCGTGGAACGCAGGCAAGACCGGCGGCGCGATTGAAAAAATTGGCGTCGCGCGCGCCCGCGAAATTCTTGCCACCAAGGCGAAGGAAACCCTGGCCGCGCTGATCGCCAAGGACAAGGCCGAGGAAGGCAATTCCGTGGCCGTCATCGGGCTGCACCGCCTGATTCATTATCATCGCGACATCGCGAAACTTTGCCGCAACTTTGTGAACTTCGCCGATTTTTATGGCCGGAAGGACAAGGCCGTTTTCCAAGCGGGCACGCTGTATCTCGACCAGCGCAGTTGCGACCTGTGTCTCACGGTTGATGACGCCGGCAAGCACGCCACCATGGCGGGCATGGCCGGCACCTACCTCGCGTATTGCGATTGCGTGCGCAAGGGCAGCGGTGAAAAATTGTCCATCGTCGCCGCGTTCACCGGCGGCGATTCCGACAATCTCATGGTCGGGCGCAACGGTATTTTCTACGACCGCAAAGGCCGCGATTGGGACGCCACCATCACCAAGATCGTGGACAACCCGATC
>JAYVCM010000531.1:0-8524 GCA_043749955.1 Limisphaerales bacterium
GGCCAGACCATCGCGGCGGTCGGCGTGGCGGCGCACGAGGCCGGCCACGCGCTGCAACATCTCCACAAAGATGCGATGTTCAATCTCCGCATGGCGCTCGTGCCGGTCACGCAGTTCGCCAGCTACGCCTGGATGGGCGTGATCGTGCTCGGCATGTTTCTGCATTTTCCGCACATGATGATGCTCGCGGTCGCGATTTTTTCCGTGCTGACGTTGTTCCAGCTCGTGACGCTGCCGGTGGAATATGACGCCAGCGCGCGCGCCAAGGAACAGCTTTTCCGCCTCGGCCTCGTGCGCGAGGACGAACGCGCCGGCATCAGCAAAGTGCTCCATGCCGCCGCGCTCACCTACGTCGCCGCGCTGGTCGGCTCGGTGCTGCAACTGGTGTATTACATCTCGGCGGCGCGGGACGACCGCAGTTAATTTGCTTGCAGCGCGGCGTTGCGCGTTTAACTTTTCCCTCCATCCATGGCCGCGAAAAAATTAAAACCCAAACCAGCCCCGGCACGGCGGACGAAAACAAAACTCGTCCCGGCGGCCACCAAGGTTGTGGTCATCCCGCCCACGCCGCTCACGGCCCCCACCCAGACGCCCCCGCCCGCGCCGGCCGAGGGTGACACCACGCGCTTCCTCCGCCGCGAATCCGAACGGCACGACGGCGACACCGCCATCCGCCTTTACCTGCGCGAAATCGGCCTGGTGAAACTGCTCACGCCGCAGGAGGAGATCGAACTCGCCGCCAAGATCAAGAAGGGCGACAAAAAAGCCCGCGAACACATGATCAAGGCGAACCTCCGCCTCGTCGTGAAAATTGCGCGCGACTACGAAGGCATCGGCCTGCCCCTGCTCGACCTCATCAGCGAAGGCAACATCGGTTTGATGAAAGCCGTCGAACGGTTTGACCCGGCCAAGGGCGGCAAACTTTCCACCTACGGCTCGTGGTGGATCAAGCAGTCCATCAAGCGCGCGCTCGCCAACCAGTCCAAGACCATCCGCCTGCCCGTGCATCTGGTGGACAAGATTTCCAAGATGCGCCGCACCGCGATGAAGCTGCAGGAGATGCTCGGCCACGAACCGAGCGATGAAGACCTGGCCGCCGAACTCGGCACCACCGCCGCGCGCGTGGCCCAGATGCGCACCGCGTCCATCCGTCCCGCGTCGCTCGACGCGCCGATCGGCGATGATGACTCCAACAGCTTTTCGGAAATGGTCGAGGACGAGCGCGCCGTGAATCCCTACGACGAACTGGAGGACAAGACCGTCGTGAACATGCTGCAAGACATGGTCAAGCATCTCGACGACCGCGAGGCCACGATCCTCCGTTTCCGCTTCGGCCTGGACGGCGGCAACGAGCGCACGCTGGAGGAAGTCGGCGAAAAATTCGGCGTCACGCGCGAACGCGTCCGCCAGATCCAAAATCTCGCGCTCAAAAAACTCCGCAAGATGATCGAGAAACTGGAGAAGACGAAACACAAGCCCAATTGATTCATGCCCCACACCGTCACCGCCGCCGAAATCGAAGCCGCCATCCGCAACGTCCCGGATTTCCCCAAGCCGGGCATCCAGTTCAAGGACATCACACCCGTGCTGGCCGATGCGCGGCTGTTCGCCGGCGCCATCGAGCTGCTCACGAAAAACTTCGCACCCGGCTCCGTGGACGCCGTGGTGGGCATTGATGCGCGCGGGTTTATTTTCGCCGCCGCCGCCGCCACCAAGCTGCGCGCCGGCTTCGTGCCGGTGCGGAAGAAAGGCAAGCTGCCCTTTCAGACCATCGAGCAGGACTACGCCCTCGAATACGGCCACGCGACCGTGGCCATGCACATTGACGCGCTGAAGCCCGGCGCGCGGGTGCTGCTGATTGACGACCTGCTGGCGACCGGTGGCACGTCCGCCGCCGCCACCGCGCTCGTGCAAAAACTCGGCGGAAAAATTCTCGAGGCCAGCTTCCTCATCGAGCTTAAATTTCTGGCGGGCCGCGAAAAACTGTCCGGCTTCCCCGTCCGCTCGCTCGTGAGCTACTGACGCGCCGCCGTCCGTGGCCAGAAAAATCCGATGATTTGATCCAGCGAGCGGATGCAAATCTGGATGTGATCCAGTTCGCGGAATCCCGCGCCAGCATACAATTCCCGACCTTCAATGAAAAACCCTCGCACGGTGTCAAACGCGGTCCGGCCTTCCTCCTGACGAAGCTGATGGAGCGTCTCCATCACCGCGCAATCCAGATAGCGCGCCCGAAGTTCCAAGCCGCGATTCTGTGCGACAGGCGCGCCAGTCTCGGCGCAAATTTGCATATAAGCATCGTGGGCGACTTTCACCTGTTTGAGCGCCTCCGCGTCGGCCAGATTGAGGCAGTTGTCCAGGTCAATCACCGCGCCAATCACGGCAGGGGTTTTGATTTTGCTGCCGGGTCGTTTGCTTTCCGCCTCGGCCCAGCGTCGCGCCCGCGCCGGGCTGTCCTCCCAAAAATAAAAGCCGTGGCCAAGCCAGTCCCACGGATTCTGGCTGGGACGAAGGGAATCTTTCAGGGAAAGGACTTTCTGTGCGACGCGCACATCGCAACCGTGATACCCGACGACGAGGGAATGGGAAACCATCAGCGGAACTGCGGCTTGAGTTTGCCTTTCAACGTATACATCCCGGTGGCCGCCAGAAACCGGATCGCTGACTTCCTGCTTGACGCAATGCGCTTGCCGGTGGCGCGCAACTGGCGCACTTCGGCGTCCACATCGGTCGAACCGTTGGCTGGCTTGCTCAAAAACGTCTTCACGCGGCCAAGATGCCACGAACCATTGGCGGAGACAACAATTTTAGAAATGAAATTCCGCCGCCAAAATCATCATGAAATTGTAGGAGACGAGGTGACGAGGCTCATTTCAAGGATACCCTGAAGCTACGGACGCGCATCCGCCCGCAGCGGCCCGTGCATTTTCGCCACCGGGACGCCGCGCTGTTTCGCCAGCGGATCCACATACCAGCGATAGTCGCCCAGTTCGGAATAAAAAAGATACGGCGAATTTTCCCGCCACCATCTGTCCCACGCTGCGGCTCCGGCTCCGGCACCCGGACCAGCGGGCGCGTAACGGGCCAGCACAGCCGCCGCCGATGACTTGGTCGCTTCTTCGCGCAACGCGGCGATGGTCTTGGGAAAAAATTCCGGCGAATCAAAAACCACGCCGAGCGATTTCGCATCGGCGTCAACTTCCAGATAATTTTCCGCGTTGGGATGAATCCACGCCCGCTGGGAATCAAACCACGCCTGCGCATTCGTGGCGTTGTGCCAGTCAAACGTCGCCAATGTGGCCGCCGTAAACTCATTCGTCATCTCGCGTGGATAGCTGGCAAAATATCCTCGGGCGCGTTTGCGGCTCACGGCAACTTTGTCCGGGCCAAACACGGACAGCGTGATGTCAATCGGCCGGTCCTCGGTGAAACGGCTGATGTAGGCGACCGCGTTGACGAGCATGGCGCGCCCGCGCGCGTTCATCTCCGTCGGCGACTGCTCGAAACCGAAGTGCAGCAAATTTCCCTGCCGCCAGAACGCCGCCGAGCGCGGCGTCTGCTCGTTGATGCCGCCGCTAAAAACTTCCACGTCCGGCAGATCGGCGAACTCATAATAATGCGACGACCAGCCGGCCGGGTGATCGTGGATGACCGTGCGAAAATTGCGGATACCGTCCACCAGCGGCAGCACTGCGATGGTGGCGTTCGTCTTCAGCTCATGCGCGAACTGTTCCGGCGTCGGAATGTTCGTCGTGGCATTCACATCCACAGACATGGGCGATTTAAAAATTTGATGTTCGCGGATGTCATAAGCGACCGGTGCCAGACAGGTGCAGCCTGAACCGCCATGAAGTTTCCACGCCACCGCGAGGTTCAAGCCCGCGCTGCCGAGCAACACCGTCGGCTTGTTCCAGTCTTCGCGTTTGCCGAGTGGCGAACCGTCCAGCCACGCGCCGCGCATCGAATGGCTCTGCGGCCAGTCCAGCAGCACCACGTCAAAATCTTTCACCTGCGCCGGGCTGACGGCACCATGCGGCAACGGGATGGATTCCACTTTGGCGAAGTGCGCCTGGAGCAGCGGCTCAAATTCTCCGGCCCGATGCCCGATGTAGAGCACCTTCAGCGGCACGACCGCCTCCGCCGCCAAATGTTTTGTAGAATTCAACACCGCCAGAAACAGAACGAAAAGGTGAAGCAGTTTTTTCATAGGCTGGACTGCTGATAAGGAAAAAATGCACCAGCGTCAAATTGTAAATGCGGCGGGGAGCAGGCGAGACGCGCTGCCCTACGTTGCTGTTGGCTTCGCCGACAAGGTAGGACAGCGCTTCCAGCCTGTCCGGGCCAAAGGGAATTCATCTCCTCGCTGCGCCACGAAGCCGCCGCTGCCAAAATCATTTTAGAATTGCAGGAGACGACGTGCATGTCGCGCCGTTGCCGGGCGCGGGCGGAAGGAGGCTGTAATTGATTTCGCATTTCCGATTTCCGCTTTTAATTTGAGTCTCGTCACCTCGTCTCCCGCAAATTATTGATGGCGCGCGGCCCCGCACGCGGGGCCGCTTCAACGCCCGGATGATGATGACGTTTGGATTTATTGCGGGTTGGTTCTGGTGTGCGGATGGTGAAGCGGCGTGAACGCCGCGCGCCACCACCACAACCCCACCGCATCCATCTGGACAAACGTTTGACGGTGCTGGCACAATTGTTTCCACATTCAAACCGCCAACCAACATGAAAATTTGTTTCGCCAGGTTTCGCCACTTCGCCGCGCTGGCCGCGGTGTCCGCCGCTTTCAATCTTTCCGCCGCCACGGTCTGGCTGGACGAGCTTGACCTCGCCAAGACTTCGCAGGGTTGGGGCGAGCCGCACAAAAACCAGTCCGTGGAAGGCCGCCCGCTCGCCATCGGCCGGGAAAAGTTTGCGCACGGCGTCGGCACGCACGCGCAAAGTTCGCTGCTGCTCGACCTGAAGGGCGGCGCGGAAAAATTCTCCGCCACCGTGGGCGTGGACAGCGAAGTCGCCGCCGACGCCGGCAGCGTGGAATTTTCCGTGGTGGCCGATGGCAAAATTTTATGGAAGAGCGGCGTGATGCGTTCTGGCGACGTCGCCAAAAAGCTGGAGGTGAATTTCGCGGGCGTAAAGATAAAGAATCTCGCGCTGCTGGTGAGCGATGCTGGTGACGGCATCAGTTTTGACCATGCCGACTGGGCCGATGCACGCTTCGAGATTTCCGGCGCGCGGCCCGAGACCATCACCGCCCTGCATGAAGATCCGGTCATCCTCACGCCCCCCGCCCTGCCGACGCCGCGCATCAACGGCGCGAAAGTTTTTGGCGTGCGTCCGGGTTCGCCGTTTTTGTTCACCCTCGCCGCCACCGGTGAACGGCCGTTGACTTTTTCCGCCAAAGGTCTGCCGAAAGGGTTGAAGCTCGACGAACATTCCGGCCAGATCACCGGCCAGCTCGCCAAGCCCGGTGAATACTCCGTCACCCTCCGCGCCAAAAACAAACTCGGCGCGGCGGAACAGAAATTCAAAATCATCTGCGGCCCGCAGCTCGCGCTCACGCCGCCGATGGGGTGGAACAGTTGGAACTGTTTTGCCGGTGCCGTGTCGGCGGAAAAAGTCCGCATCGCCTCCGATGCGTTCATCAAGAGCGGCCTGCAAAACCACGGCTGGACGTATGTCAACATTGACGACTATTGGCAGACGCACCGCGATTCCAAAGACCCCACGCTGCAAGGCCCGGCGCGCGACGCCCAGAGCCGCATCCTGCCCAACCCGCGTTTTCCCGACATGAAGGCGCTGGCGGATTACGTCCACGGCCTCGGCCTGAAGATTGGTTTGTATTCCTCGCCCGGCCCGTGGACGTGCGGCGGCTGCGTCGGCAGTTTTGACCACGAACTGCTCGACGCGCAGCAATACGCCGAGTGGGGCTTTGATTACCTGAAATACGACTGGTGTTCCTACAAGCCCGCGCTCGAAGCGAAACGGAAAATTTCCACCGACTTCACCGGCGACAAAAGCTGGGGCGCCGTCGTGCCGAAGAGCATTGCCGACCTGATGCTGCCGTATTCTCTCATGCAGTCCGCGCTCCGCAGCCAGCCGCGCGACATCACTTACAGCCTCTGCCAATACGGCATGGGCAACGTCTGGGAATGGGGCGCCAAAGTGGACGGGAATTGCTGGCGCACCACCGGCGACATCACCGACACCTGGGGCAGCATGAGCAAGATCGGCTTCGGTTCGGCCGGCCATGAAAAATTTGTCGGGCCAGGACATTGGAACGATCCCGACATGCTCGTCGTCGGCCGACTTGGCTGGGGCAAGGTGCGCCCGACGCGGCTCACCCCGAACGAACAATACACGCACATCAGCCTCTGGTGCCTGCTGGCCGCGCCGCTGCTCATCGGCTGCGACCTCGCGCAACTGGACGATTTCACCTTGAATCTCTTGAGCAACGATGAAGTCATCGCCGTGGATCAAGACCCGCTCGGCAAACAGGCGGCGCGCATCACAAAAAATGGCGACCTTGAAATCTGGGCCAAGGACATGGCAGACGGTTCAAAGGCCGTCGGACTTTTCAACCGTGGCGAGACCGCTGCGCGCGTTGAAATCAAATGGAGCGACCTCGGACTGAAAGGCCCGCACCGCGTCCGCGACCTGTGGCGGCAAAGCGACCTTGGAAAATTTTCCGAGGCGTTCGGCACCGAAGTCCCGCGCCACGGCGTCGTGCTGGTGCGCGTGATGAAATAGATTTTTGCCATGGCTGAACTTTCCCAGTTGCAAATCGGCCTGCTGCTCGCCGCTGTCTTTGGCGTCGCATTTTTCTATTCGTCCGTCGGCCACGGCGGCGCGACCGGCTATCTGGCGGCGCTCGCCGTGCTGGGCATCGCGCCCGCTTCCGCCAAAGTCGCCGTGCTCATCGTCAACGTCCTCGTCGCCAGCGTGGCGCTCTGGCGGTTTTGGCGGGCGGGACATTTCGACTGGAAAATTTTGCTGTGGTTCGCCATCGCATCCGTGCCGTGCGCCCTCTGGGGCAGCAAAATCAAAATCAGCCCGCAGACCTACAAGCTCATTCTCGGCAGCGTGCTGACGGTGGCCGGATTGATTTTGCTTTTCCGCTCGCGCTGGCAGACGGATGACGCAACCGTGCGGAAATTTTTCTGGCCGCTCGCGCTCGTCATCGGCGCGGTGCTGGGATTTCTCGCCGGCCTCACCGGCATCGGCGGCGGCGTTTTTTTGAGCCCCCTGCTCTATTTGTTCCGCTGGGTGAAACCAAAAACCACCGGCGGCATCGCGGCGGGATTCATCGTGCTGAACTCCCTCGCCGGACTCGCCGGCGCGGGCTGGGAAAAAATTTCAAACGTCGGGCCGCTGCTCTGGCTCACGGTGCCGGCGGTCGGCGGCGCGCTGCTGGGCACGCATTTCGGCGCACGCCGCTGGAGCAGCGCCACCTTCAGCCGCGTGCTGGCCGCCGTGCTGGTTTTTGCCGGAGGAAAATTGCTGATCGAAGCCTGCTCGGTTTGAGGCCCGTGGAAAAGCGACGTGGTTTCAATTGAACCTTTGAGCGCCCTGCAAAGCGGCGGTGAACCGGCCGCAGTCCAGACGCTTCGCGACAACTTGACGTCTCCGAACCTCGCGAAGCGTCTGGACTGCGGCTGCTTTAGCACCGCTTTTTGCCCGGCACAGTTGAAGCCGGACAATTGATTCCCGCCCAAGAAAATTATTTCAACTTCGGGCGGAAACCCGCGAGGTGGTCAATCGCCTCGGCAATCGCGCGCATCAGCGGCGGCAGACACTCCGCGATGGCGCGCGGATTTCCCGGCAGGTTCACGATCAAAGTTTTCCCGCGCACCCCCGCCGTCGCGCGCGACAAAATCGCCGTCGGCACTTTGGCGAAGGAAACCGCGCGCATCACTTCGCCGAAGCCGGGCAGTTCCTTTTCCAGCACCGCGCGCGTCGCTTCCGGCGTCACGTCACGCGCCGACGGCCCGGTGCCGCCCGTCGTGACGATCAGAGCGCAGCCGCTCACGCACAAATGTTTCAACGCCGTTTCGATCTGATGCTGCTCATCGGGCAGCAGCACGCACTCAAATTCCACCGGCTCATCGAACTGCTCGCCCAGCACGCGCTCGATCTCCGGGCCGCTGCGGTCTTCGTAAATCCCGCCGCTCGCGCGGTCGCTCAAAGTAACGCGTCCAATTTTCATATTGATTGGGGAGCGCGGTTCCGCAGGCAATCCCAAAGGGATTGTGTCCGCCAGCCCAGGGTTGCGAGGCACGAGCTACCCTGGGTCAGCCGCAAATAATTCCGCCAACCCCAACGGGGTTGTGGCTCGTTTGGCCGCGCAGAGGCCGCAACCCCGTTGGGGCTGGGAAAATCCTGGGCGACGTTTACCCAAGGCAGCTTCCCGCGATGCGGGACAACCCTGGGCTTTGGGTCGGAATCCCTTTGGGATTCATCTGCCGAAGTCAGCTTCGACTGGTGGATAATGACAATGGCTGAAGCTCCGTCAGGCGATGGCACG
>JAYVCM010000532.1:0-2953 GCA_043749955.1 Limisphaerales bacterium
CGTCTCCGAACCGCGCGAAGCGTCTGGACTGCGGCCGGTTCACCGCCGCTTTTCCCCCGCGCGCCAAGTATCTCCAAAATTTCCCGCGAATAAAAAACCAGCGGACGCCCGCCAGGGTTTTCAGCAAGCCCGTCAAAGCGGTGCTAAAGCAACCGCAGTCCAGACGCTGCGCGATCACTGGCCGTCTCCAAACCGCGCGAAGCGTCTGGACTGCGGCCGGTTCACCGCCGCTTTTCCCCGATTTTTGGAAACGCAACCTGCAATCCGAAATCTGCCGGCCGGACCGTTTACCATGAACCTAGAAACAACAGTTGAATCAGCCACGAAGAGGCACAAAAAGCACAAAGAGATTGAGTCCAGCCCGCTTGGCTTGGCGGTGAAACAATTCACCCGGCGGGTGAGTCTTCCGCGAAATGTCGCTTTCGTTTTGTCCCTCTGTTTTGTGCCGCTTGTGCCTTTTCTGAAACTCGCCGGCAGGATGCCGGCGCTCCCGGAAGTTCATGCTCGTATCCCCCAGCAGAACGGGTCGCGTTCATCAAGCAACTGCACCGTTTCCGCGTTCACGAACGCCGTGCCGGTGATGACGGGGGAAATCTTTCCAGCGGCGCGGTCCAGCCAGTGAAATTTTCCCGCGAACGTGCTGCCGATGATGCTTTCCTGAATCCACGTCGCGCCCTCGGCCAGTTTGCCGTCGGCGGCGAGGCACGCGAGTTTCGCGCTCGTGCCGCACGGCGAGCGGTCGTAGGCCTTGCCGGGACACAGGACAAAATTTTTCGAGTCCGCGCCCGTGCTGGAAGCTGCGAAGAGTTCCACGTGGTCCACTTCGGGAAAGCCCTGCGCGTTCACGGCCTGCCGCGCGCGCCAGCAAAAGTCGGTGAGCTTTTCCACCCCGCCCGGCGGGGCAAGCGACAGTTCCTGCCCGTGTTGCTCGACGAGAAAAAACCAGTTGCCGCCCCACGCCACGTCGCCGGTGATCTGGCCGAGGCCGGGAACGTCCACGGTGAAATTTTTTTTCGCGCGCCAGCTCGCGACGTTGGTCACGGAAACCTCGCCGTTCGCGTGCAGCGTGGCGGTGACGATGCCGACGGGCGTTTCGATTTTATGTTCGCCGGTTTTGATTTTGCCGAGATGCGCGAGCGTGACGACCAGGCCGATCATGCCGTGGCCGCACATGCCGAGACCGCCGACGTTGTTGAAAAAAATCACGCCCGCGACGCATGCAGAATCTTCCGGCTCGACAAGCAGCGCGCCGACGACCACGTCCGAGCCGCGCGGCTCGTTGACGATGGCGGAACGGAAACGGTCGAACTCGCGCGCGAATTTTTCGCGGCGGGCGGCGAGCGGGCCGCGCCCGAGATCCGGCCCGCCGGCGAGGACGACGCGGGTCGGTTCGCCGCCGGTGTGGGAGTCCACGATGCGGATGCGTTGCATGGCGCGCAGTCTGCCTAGCCCGCGCGAAAACGCCCGTCAATTTTTAGTGGCACGGGCGTCCCGCCCGTGTGTTTCCGCCCCGGCCAAAGCCTGCCCCATCAGCAACTCACGGGCGGGACGCCCGTGCCACTATCAGAACCCGCGCGCCAACCGCCTTTCCGGACTGGCGTTGCAATAAGAGGAACTGCGTAGTGGCACAGGCATTTTGCCTGTGAGTTTCCTTCCCGGCGGACCGCCCCCGCTGCGGCCCCAACCCACAGGCAAGCTGCCTGTGCCACTACCGCCGCGCCGCTTCCCCGCAACAACGGTGATTCACGCCAGCGTCGCGGCAGCGACGCCCTACCAACGCACCGATTGTTTTTGAGAAATGGTATTAGGACACTGCCAATCATGGTGCCGGACAAACCCGTTCCGCGAAGTCCACGGCCTTGCGGCAGAGCGGCTGCCAGTCCAGTTCCGCCTGCACCCGCGCGGCGGATTTTTCTGCGTGCGGCCGCCAGTTGGAAACGGGTTCGTCGAGCCACGCCAGAATTTTCCTCCCGAAATCTTCGCCATTGAATCCGGAAAATTTCACCAGCGGATCGTTTTTGAAATAGCCCCGGACGCTTTTCAACGGCGTGCAAACCGTCGGCAGGCCGGTGGCGACGTATTCCACGATCTTCGCCACGAACGCGCAGTGCGTCCCGGCGGATTCCTCGTAAGGCACGATGCCCACCGTCGCGCTGGCGAGGTGCCGGGAGACTTCCGCGTAAGGCGTGAAGCCCGTCGCCTCAAATTTGAAATCCGGAATGACCAGCGCGCGTTGCAAAAACTTTTCCAGCCCGGCGGTGCGCTTGCCGACGAAACGGAAAATGGTTTCCGGCTTCTTCGCCACCACGGTTTTCACTGCGTCAAAAGCGATCTGGCCGAGATGATGCGCGTCGAACGAACCGTGCATGACGACGACCGGCGGCTGTCCCGGCGGCGGAAACTGCTCGCGCAACGGAAACGCCTGCGCGTCGTAGCCGTAATAAATCGGGCAGATTTTTTCGCGCGGATAGCCCCGGGCCACGAGCCGGTCGGCAAATTCATCCGAGATGGCGCACACGCCGTCCACGCCGTAGCGGACGGGCAGCGACATCTCGTAGCGCATGAGCGCGTGAACGAGCGGCTTGGGCGCGATGTAGCTGGGCCACGTTTCCATGAAGCCCGTGAGCAGGTCGGGGAAATTCATCACCACGGGCACGCCGAGTTTCTTTTTTAATTTCCCGGCGGCGACGGCGGAGATGGCGTGCTGGGAGAAAATCAGATCAAACTTCCCCGAACGCCCCCTCACCCCGCCCTCTCCCCCGCTGGGGGAGAGGGAGTCGGGCGTGGAAGCTGGTGGCGTTGCTGACTTCTCCTTCTCCCCCACCGGGGGAGAAGGTTGGGATGAGGGGGCCGGCGAAACAGTCGCCTTGCACGCCGCCGTCAGCACCATGCGCTCCAGGAAAAACGGATACGCGAGGTATTTGAAATTCCGCAGCCTGGCGTAACGGCCCAT
>JAYVCM010000533.1:0-3471 GCA_043749955.1 Limisphaerales bacterium
GGGACTGGTTCAAGGCCGGGATTTCGCGGCGCATTTCGCCGGACTCGAAGTGATAAACAATTTCCTTTTCCTTTTGAGGAATCCGCACCATTTCGCCGACGGCCCTTGTCTCGACCGAAATTTTCCCGGTCGCCGCGCGCACGTCCGCGCGCCACTTTTCCCCCGCGCGCAAAACGGATTCGATCTCGTTCGCCGTGAAAATCGTCGCCCGCGTGTGGTCCCAGCAGAAATAAAACGACGCCGTGCCGATGCCGAGCAGGATGGCGAACACCGCGATGTAAACGAGGCATTCGATGAGCGTGACGCCCGCGATGTGGCGGCGTCCCGGCCGAGCGCCGCAATTTCTTCGGTAAAACCAGTTGGCGGCGCTCTGCCGGGACGCCGCTCCGCAGATGGAAGGCAGTTTCATTTGAGCGTGGTTTCGCGGGCGATGACGCTGATGCCGCATTTTTCATCCGGCAGCCATTCGAGGCGCAGATGATTTCCCGCCTTGGTCAGTTGAAAATGCCCGGCGGGCAATTTTTCAGCGGCGCGGGAACGGACGGGATAATTTTGCGCGCCGTCGGAAATTTTTTTTGCCGCGCCCGCCGCGAGGATTTCCATCTCACCGTCCACGAGTTCATTGATGACGCACCGGGAATACTCGATGCGCAGCATCTGCCGTTCACGGGCGAACGAATAGCCGAGCGGCACGATGGCGATCATCAAAATCGCCAGGCCGACGATCAGGTCTATTTGCAGAAAACCGGACTCTCGCAATTTCATTTTCATGACGCATCCAGCGCTCCTCTCAAAATCGCGATGAGGATGCCGAACATCGCCGTGGCAATGAGGGCGACGACGCAGCCGTTCAAGATCACCAACCCGCTCGTTACGACGTGCGCGGTGGCTTCCTCCTGTTGAAACGCTTTCGCATCAAGCGCCTCATGCCAGCCGCGCAGGGCATCGAGGAATCCGCCGCGCGCATGGATGGCGTTCGTGAGCCGCCAGTGAAATTCGCCGGTATCGTCGAACGTGCGGACGGCGTCATCCAGCTTCGTGCCGCTTTGAAGCGCGGCGATGACGCGGCGGGCGCGGCGGCGGCAGATTTCGTTGGCGGTGGATTCGCCCGCGAGCCGGACCGCCTCGGCCTCGGGCACACCGCCGTCAAGCAACACGGCGAGCATGGCGGAGAAAGTGCGTTGCAGACGTTTTTGTTTCCACGGCACGCGCCACGCGAGCCAGTCCACGACAGGCAATCCGTGAAATTGAAACCAGCGGACGACTCTTGGGCCACCGGTGTAAAACGCCGCCGCTATTTCCAGCAACAAAAAGAGGGCAATTTCAAGAGCAACAAATTCCGGCATGAAATCAAAAACAAATTGTGAAATCGGCCAGAGCTCGACGTGCATTCCCAAAGCCACATCTTTGAACCTTGGAATAACAAAAACCGCCAGATACATCATCACGAGAACTGCCAGCGGTGAAAAAACCAGCAACAAGGTCACAAGGTAATGCATCGCGGTGCGAACCGGATCCGAAGCGTTACGCAAAGTTTCGCGGCAGGCAGGCAGGACGCTTTTCAAGTCGCCGAGCCGTTCGCCCGCCCGAAGGATGTTGGCAACTTGCGGCATTAAAAAATCTGGTGTTTTTTCCAACGCTTCGGAAAGCCGCGCTCCATCTTCGATATGAGTGGCCACGATGAAAAAGTGGACTCCCATGATCCGGTCGCGTGTTTCGGCGGCGGAAATAACGGCGTGTTCAGGCGTTTGCCCACAGTTTAATGCGGTTTCAATTATGTCTAAAAAGAACAAAGCGCGTTCACGGCGGTGCATGGGCAGGGAGTAAAGATAATGCACAAACGCAGCAAACCAGCCTACCGGCAGCAGAAAAAAAACTGCATACCAGAACCAAGCAGCTAAAAATTCAAACAAGTCATTCATGGGGTTTCTATATGGAAGAGGTCATCTGAATTAACGGCATAAACATGCTGACCACCAAATAAGCTTGTGATAAAACGATTGCGCCAAGAAAAAGAGCGGCAATGGGCAAGACTGAATAGAGTGCCACTTCAGTCCGATAAATCGCGCGCGACGAATAAATTTCCGACGCACGGTTGAATCCGGTCGCCAGATTTTCTCCGGCACTGGCAACTGCCCAGACGAACATCGGCGGGAACAGCCGATTGTTTTTGGCGACCTCAGAAAACTTGGTGACGCCACCCTCAATATTTTTTTTCCAGCCCCTCAAATCTGAAACCGCTTCAGCGTTGTCCTCAAGTTGCCCCACTAAATCAATGGCCTCCGGCAGGCTGACACCATGTTTCAAAAGCAAACTTAACGCTGCAGCAACCCTCGAAACACTTGCTTCCTTGAAGGCACCCAAGCGCCAGCAGACTTTTCCGCGCAATGCCGGAAAGAAAATCACGGCCAGAACGAACACAAACAAAAGTCCGAAAGTTGCGGGAAAAATCCAAATGTTTTTCAGGATCAAAAATGCCGTGTTCGTGGCTGCCGGAAGATTTACTCCCATGCCTTGAAAAATTTCGTGAAAGGTGGGCCCGATAATGCCTCCCCAAATCAACGCGAGTGCCGTGGAAATTAAAAATGCGGCGAACAAAACGATGAGTGGATACACCATCAAACCTTTGAGCCGCGTCCAAATATTATGCTGACGCTGGAAATAATCCGCGAGCATCGTCAGCGCGCCAGGCAGGTCGTTGCTTTTGACACCGACGAGAATCATTCGCTTGTAAAGTTCCGGCAACCGTCGCGGTGCGAGCGCGTCAGCCATCGGCACGCCGCGTGCAAGGTCGCCTTCGAGCGCCTGCAATTCATCGCGGAGCGAGCCGGCGCGCATCTCGGAGCAGAGCCGTTTCAATGCGCCCTCAAGCGGGATGCCGTCACGCAGCATCGCGGCGAGCTGCTGGTTGAAGAAGGCAAATTCGTCAGTTTTCATAAGCCAAAAATCCGTTTGAATTCCGCTTCATTCGTCACGCCCGCGTTCACCAGCGAACGCGCGGAGACTTCGAGCGTTCGCGTCGGGGCGAGCGCGGACAATTCACGCCGCCGGATTTGTTCACGCATTTTTTCATCCACGCGCAGCCATTCAACGAGCGGCACGCGGCCTTGATAGCCGGTGTGCAGACAGGTTTCGCAACCCGCACCGTCGCACGCAGAACAAACTTTGCGGATGAGGCGCTGGTTCAAAACGAGTTCAACCGCGCTGGCCACGGCGGAATGATCGGCACACATGGCGAGCAACCGCTCGAACACACCTTTGCAGGAACCGGCGTGCAGCGTGGAAATCACCAGATGTCCAGTCAGCCCGGCGCGCACGGCAAGTTGCGCGGTCGCTTCATCGCGGATCTCACCAAGAATTAAAACCTGCGGGTCCTGGCGTAGCAGATGCCGCGCGGCCCGGGCGAAATCGAGGCCGATGGCCTCGTTGATTTCCGACTGCATCGTGCCGGGAACAACCTGTTCGACCGGG
>JAYVCM010000534.1:0-3245 GCA_043749955.1 Limisphaerales bacterium
TGGCCACGCCGGAGCTGGTTGAGCGCGATCCGCAAAACATTTTGCTCGCGCGCGGGCCGCGCTTTCGCATGGACGCGGAAATGGTGCGCGACGCTGCGCTGGTTGCGAGCGGTTTGTTCTCGGAAAAAATCGGCGGGCCGAGTGTGTATCCGCCGCAGCCGCCGGGCGTTTCGTCCGAAGGCGCTTACGGGCCGCTGGAATGGAAGACGAGCGAGGGCGCGGATCGCTATCGGCGCGGTCTCTACACGTTTGCCAAACGCACCGCGCCTTATGCGATGACCGCGACGTTCGACGGCCCGAGCGGCGAGATTTGTCTGGCCCGGCGCGACCGCTCGAACACGCCGTTGCAGGCGCTGACCTCGCTGAATGATGCCGTGTTCATGGAGTGCGCCCGCGCGCTGGGCCGGCTCGCCGTCCAGGCCGAAGGCGATGACGCCGCGCGCGTGGAAATAATTTTTCGCCGTTGTCTCACGCGCCCGCCGACGAACGAGGAACGCGCGGCGCTGGTAAAATTTTTCCAAGCCCAACTCGCGCGGTTCGCGAGCGGTGAATTGAAGGCGACCGAAATCATGGAAGCCAAGAACGACGCGCACTTGAACGAGCAGGCCGCATGGACGACCGTGGCGCGCGTGTTGCTAAATCTGGATGAAACCATTAACAAAAGTTGAGCCAAAAACCCGTAGGACAGGCGTCGTGCCTGTCTCTAACTTTGAATAATCGCCTTGAGGCGGATGTTTCAAAAGTTTGTGGATGCCAAACAAAATGTGAACGGAATTTTTGAATGGAGACAGGCGCGACGCCTGTCCTACCTGAAATAAATTTATGAATTGCCACGACCATCTCTATGCCTGGGGCGACCCGCGCGTGAATTCGCGCCGCTGGTTTTTGAAAGAGTGCGGCCTCGGTCTCGGCAAGCTCGCGCTCGCCTCGCTGCTCACGGATGCGTTGCTCCCGAAATCGTTCGCGGCGAACCTTTCCGCCGCCGACGCGCTCAAGCCGCGCACGCCGCATTTTCCGGGCAAGGCGAAACACGTCATTCATCTCTTCATGGCCGGCGCGCCAAGCCATTTGGATTTGTTCGATTACAAACCGGAGCTGGCGAAGCTTCAGGGCAAGCCGCTGCCGCCGTCGGTGATCGCGGGCCAGCGTTACGCGTTCATCCGGCCTGACGCCGCCGTGCTCGGACCGCAGTTCAAATTCGCGAAGCACGGGCAGTCCGGTGCGGAACTTTCCGAAATGCTGCCGCATCTCGCCGAAATCGTGGACGACGTCTGCCTCGTCAAGTCCATGAAGACGGAACAGTTCAACCACGCGCCGGGACAGATTTTCTTGAACACCGGTTTCGCGCAGCCGGGCCGGCCCAGTCTTGGCTCGTGGGTGCTTTACGGTCTGGGCAGCGAGGCGCAAAATTTGCCGGCCTATGTGGTCATGTCCACCGGCAGCGGCATCAGCGGCGGTTCGGCGAACTGGTCGAGCGGCTTCATGCCCTCGACTTACGCCGGCGTGCGTTTTCGGAATCAAGGCGACCCGATTCTCGACGTGAGCAATCCGAAAGGCGTTGATCCGAAACTGCAACGCGCGTCGCTCGACCTCATCGCGGAATTGAATCATGCGCGATTGGGAATCGTCGGTGATCCGGAAATCGAATCGCGCATCGCGTCCTACGAAATGGCGTGTCGCCTGCAAACCTCCGCGCCGGAACTGATGGATTTGAAAAGCGAGAGCAAGGAAACGCTGGCGATGTATGGCTGCGATCCGGACAAGCCGAGTTTTGCGCGGGCGTGCCTGCTCGCGCGGCGCATGATCGAACGCGGCGTGCGCTTCGTGAACATTTATCACGAAGGCTGGGACGCGCACACGGACGTGATCGGCAATCTGAAAAAAAATTGCGGCGAGACCGACCGCGCCTCCGCCGCGCTGGTCAAGGATCTCAAGCAGCGCGGGCTGCTCGACGAAACGCTCGTGATCTGGGGCGGCGAATTTGGCCGCACGCCGATGGTGGAGAGCAACGCGTCGCTGGGCCGCAGTCTCGGCCGCGATCATCATCCGGCGGCGTTCACGATGTGGCTCGCCGGTGGCGGCATCAAGCGCGGCCTGACCTATGGCGCGACCGACGAGCTTGGCTTCCACGTCGTGCAAGATGAAGTGCAGATTTACGACCTTCAGGCCACCATCCTCCACTGCCTCGGTTTCGACCACGAACGACTGACTTACACGCACCAAGGCCGGCAGTTCCGGCTCACGGATGTCCACGGTCAGGTGGTGGAAAAAATTCTGGCGTGAGGTTGTTCCGAGCCTGTCTGAAAACCCCGAGCGCGGCTGTGTCGTCCTCGACCAGCCGCAGCAAGTCCCAAAATTTCGGCGCTCTGGTGTGCGCTCGCCGTGCGGCGGCTGGTCGGCGACACAGCCGCGCTCCGGTTGAGTTTTTCATTGCTGTGATTCGGCTGGCTTGAAAGAGTTGGGCGTTGTTTTTTTATGTGTCTCCTGAAGCATGACGGCTGCAAAAACTTTTTGGCAGCGGTTATTGGTCTTGGCGCTTTGGCCGTGGCCCCGGCTCTGGCTGCGCCGACTTTGCCGGCCAATCACGCCGGGGATTCCACGGAGCAAGTTCCGGCGTTGAGGCTTCGCTCGGTCATGGTCAACAACCGGGAGTTGCCGGGGGTTTCAAGCGGGTCGCTGCATTTGCCGGCGCACCCCGTCACCACCGCTTTCACTTTTGGGCCTGACACGCTGGCGTCAAATGTCCCACTGCGGTTTCGCTGTCAGCTCGATGGCTTCGAGCCGGGATGGCATGAGCGCACCGCCGTGATGCGGATGGTGATCCGTTTCATAGATGCGAATCAGCGGGACATCGCCGAGCAGGTTTTTGCGGCGAAGGGAGAAAGCCCGGGCTGGACGGGGAGTTTCACGGATTCACCATGGATTCACCGGAAGGAAGTCGTCACGGTTCCCGCCGACGCCGTTCGTTTCTGGGTGGTGATCAGTTCGGCGGGACCGCCCGAGGCCGTGGGAGTTTTTTCGGTTCGCAACCTGGTGGTGTGGCCGTCGCTGGGCGATACGAATGGCATCAAGATGATTCCCCCGGTGAAACCGGATGCCAGCAAAGCGGCGGTGGAGGCCACGAAAGTTTCGCCGGCGGGATGGGAACGGAGCGGCATCCGCCCCGCCGATGCCCAGCTCGTGCGTTACGGCTCCGGCGCGGAAGTCGCCCTGGCCATTTTGGATGATCATCCGCAGGGCCACGC
>JAYVCM010000535.1:0-22038 GCA_043749955.1 Limisphaerales bacterium
GCCGCGACGCCGGCGTGAATCGCAGTCGGTGCGGGGAAGGCGGCGCGGCAGCGACGCCCTACCAGCTGGCCAATGTGCCGATTGTCATTGGCAAATGGTATCAGACAGTTTGTCATGGCTTTCGGTCATGACTCGCCCGTGTCGGACGCCTTAAAACTCACCATCGCCTTTATTTACAAGGGATGGAGCGGGTGAAGGGAATCGAACCCTCGTATCCTTAAGAATTAAATGGCAAAACTACAATGATTTATGTTTTTTAGCGACGCTTTCGCCTGAATTAAAAAAGCTGGTGCAAGGAATCCAAATCTTTATTTTCTGTCGGACAATATTTCGAGTGCCCGCAGCGACGCGGCGTTGCGGCCTTCCACGCAGAGCTTTTCGTAGATGTGTTCGAGGTGTTTTTTTACAGTGCCGCTGCTGATGTCAAGAATCACGCTGACCTCAAAATTGCTTTTGCCCTGCGCCACCCACAGTAAAATCTCCGCTTCGCGCGCGGACAAACCGAGTTTTTCCAGCGGCGTGGCGGATTTGAAATCCGCCCTGAAACCAGTCTGCTGCTGCGCGCGTTCGAGCCGCGCGGCGATGGCCTCCAGCAAATCATCCACCTTCACCGGCTTTACCAGATAATCGTCCGCGCCCAGATTCATCCCGGTGCGCACATCGGCATGCTCGCCTTTTGCTGTCAAAAAAATGAACGGGATTTTCGCCGTCGCCGCGTCGCCGCGCAACATCGCGAGCACTTCGTGTCCGTTTTGCTCCGGCATCAGCACGTCGCATAAAATCAAATCCGGCAGCTCACGTTTCGCAGCGACGATGCCCTCGTTGCCGTTTGCGGCGAGCAGTGGCAAAAAATTTTCCATCTCCAAAATGTCGCGCAAGTTTGCGCGCATCGCTGGCTCGTCCTCGATAACTAGAATTTTTTTCATTCGGTTTCTGCCTGTGAAATGCGTTTGACAAATTCCGTGTGTGCCGGTGAAAACAGCGGCAGGCGCACGCTGACCGTCGTCCCCAGATTTTCCGCGCTCTCGATTTGAATGCGTCCGCCGTGCCGCTCCACGCAATGCTTCACGATGACGAGGCCGAGGCCCGTGCCCTGGATCGTCGCCACGTTTTTACCCCGGTAAAACGGGGTAAACAAACGCCGCCGGTCGTCTTCGGGAATCCCCATGCCCCGATCCTGCACGATGAAAATCGCATCGCCGCCGTCGCGCGACACGGAAAAAGTCACCGGCGTTCCCGGCGGCGAATACTTCGCGGCGTTGGCGAGGAGGTTGGAAAAAATGTGGCGCAGCAAACCTTCGTCGCCGCGCGCCGGGTCGGAAATTTCCGCGAGCGACAGTTCCACCGGACAGCGGCGGCTCGTGGCGGACAGCGCCTCGTCCACGATTTGCGCGCAGAATTTTTTCAGATCCAACGCCACCGGGTTGAACTCCATCCGCCCGGCCTCGGCTTTGCTGAACAGCAGCACATCTTCCAGCAGCCCGCTCATGCGATGCACGGACGAATCAATCGTCTTGAGATGCTCCGCGCGTTTTTCCGGCGCGAGCCGGTCCAGGTAGCGCGACAAGATTTCCGACGAGCCGAGGATGAGCGCAAGCGGCGTGCGGATTTCATGCGTGACCATCGAGATGAAATTGCCCTTGAGCCGGTTCAATTCTTTTTCCTCCGCCAGCGCCACGTTCAGTTCCGCTGTCCGCTGGGTGACTTTCGCTTCGAGATCGCGGTTGAGCGCCAGAATTTCCGCCTCGCGTTCCAAAACATTTTTTTGAGCCGACTCCGCCTGCCACCGCAGCCGCGCCTGCGTGGCGAACAGAAAATACAGCAGCAGGCTCAACGCGGTTCCGCCGCCGGCGACAATCCACTGCGGCGCATCCGTGCTGGCGGGCGCGGCTTTCATCGTGGCGACGAACCGCCATTCGCCGGACACGCCGCCGTTGACGATAGGCCGCTGCGTGGTGGTTTTGGGCGGCGCAACTTCGTCTTCCGCGAGCAGGCGCAAGTCGAGCGGCAGGTTTTTGAACTGCGGTTGCGCGGCGGCGAAATATTTTTTCTGGTCGAGCGCGAAGAAGACAAAGCCCGCCAGATTCACGCGGTTCTCCGCCGCCGAGGCCGGGCGCATATCGTGTTTCGGCAGCGGAACGAAACCGATGATGACGCGCTGGGCGTTCGTGCCGTCGCCGAGGGAAATTTCTTTCGAGCCAACGCCGTAAGCAACGTCGGCGCATTTTTGAACCGTCGCGCGGATGGTGGCGTCGCGGTTCAAGTCGGAACTCACCGGCAAGATTCCTGTGCCATTACTGCTGGCGCAAAATTTCACCGTGATTTTGTCCTCGGCGAATTCCGCCCAGCCGATTTCCACCATGCCGGGAAAGCGCGCCTGCCATTCCGTCGCGGTGAGAAAATCCTGCCACGACGTTTCGGAATAATTTTCGCGGCGCAGCGTGGACTTGGCCTGATCGCGGAAGTTTTCAAACCGCTGGCTGAGCAGTGGCGTGAGAATCGGCGAGAGCTGCGCGAAGCTGTCCTGCCAGCGGATGACCGCGCCGCGCCGCGCGATCTCGCGCTCGCGCCAGACGCCGAACGCGGTCGCCGCGAGCGCGAGCAGGAGAACGGCGAGCGCCGTCCACCGGCCTTTGGCCTGCGGGTTGGGAGTTGGTAGCATCGGAGTCATTGCACAATGGCGGCAGCGGTTTCGCAATCAATTATTCAACGGAGCGCGGAGCATTGCTCCGCGTGAATCATCAGCGTTCCTTGCGGAGCAATGCTCCGTGCTCCGGCTACAGTAGAGGTTTTGTTGGAGTGACGTTTCATCTTCATTGCGTCGTCACGCGGACGCGGAGGAAATTTTTCGCCGTGGTGGCCATCGGCAGCGCATCGCGGACGGTGATGGTCTCGACGTTCGTGCCGGTGCGGCTGACTTGCGCGGTGACGGCGCTGTTCGTCACGCTGCCGGTGAACGCGTAGCTCGACCCGCTGTTCCAGTTCACGAGGTCGGTGGAGGTGTCAACGGTGTGCGTGAGGTTCGTCGCGGCGGGCACGCGGTTGAACTGCACGGCGAAAAAATTTGTGCCGCCAACTTGCACCGTGAGCGGCGTGACTTGGTTGGTCAGCACGGTGAAGCTGATGCCGAGGGCAAAATTTGTCCCGCCGTTCGCGTCCATCACGCGCGCCTGCGCGGTGTGACGGCCCGGAGTCAGATTGCCGACGACGAGTCCGTAAGGCGCGTTGAAATCCTGTCCCATCGGCACGAGGTCCACGGCGAACGTGACATTGGTCACCGCGCTCGTGCCGCCGCTGACGTTGGCCTGCAAATAAACCGCGCCGGGCGCGAGCTGCACGGAGTTGGTCGTGGGCAAAATCAGCGTGATGCTTGGTGGCGTGTTCGGCGAATGTGGCGGCTGGCTGACGGTGATGGTGACGTTCGTGGAGCGCAGTCCGTAGGCGTTGTCGCGCACGCAGAGCGTGGCGGTGTAAGTGCCGGGGCTGGTGTAAGTGTGGGAAATAATTCCGATGTTCGTGCCGCCGGTGTCGTCGCCAAAAGCCCACGCGACAAATGAAATTGAGCCGTCCGGGTCGAACGAATTCGTGGCGTTGAACGTGATGGTGAGCGGCGCGTAGCCTGAATTCGTCGAGACCGTCATCACCGGCACGGGCAGCGCGTTGGTCGCGATGCCTTTCAACGTTCGGTCGAAGAAGCGATAGACGGCGTTGTTCAAGTTCGTCGAGTTCCAAAGGTTCGTGGGTGCGCCGTGGTTCGCGCCGAAGTTCGCCATGAAGGTCACGTCTGCGCCAACGCGGGTGAGCGCGTCGTTCAAAATTTCACTTTGGTTGAAGGCCACCGTGCCGTCCACCGTGCCGTGGATGATGAGGAACGGCGGGCAGCCCGCGTGAACGTAAGTGAGCGGACTCGCGGTGGACGTAAGTCCCGGCGCGGTCTGGATGGACGTGCCGATGAACAGGCTTGGCGCGGAAGTCGAGGCGTCCACGTTCGTGAGGTTCGCGGTGAAATAGGAATTCATCCGCAGCAAATCCGACGGGCCGAACCAATCGCACACGGCCTGCACGCGGTCGGAATAATTCAAGTTGCCGCCGATGTTGCCCTGCAGGTTCACCGTGGTGTTGCCGACGGTGGAACTCGGCGCATCGCCCAGGCCGAGAATTTCGGCGAGATGCGCGCCGGAGGAAAGGCCCCATGCGCCAAAATGATTCGGGTCGAGATTGTAAGTCGCGGCGTTGGCGCGCAGCCAGCGCACTGCGCCGCGCACGTCGTGGATTTGCGCGGGCCATTTGGCGACGCCGCTCAAGCGGTAATCAACCGCCGCCAGCGCGTAGCCACGCCCGATGATGCCTAGGAACGGCTGGCCTTGCGATGACTGCGCGTCAATCGCCCGTGAGCCGCCCTGCCAGCCGCCGCCAAAAATATAAATGACGACGGGCATCGGCGTCGGCGCGTTGGTGGGCAGATACAAATCGAGTTTGAGTTGCTGCGTGACGCTGTTGCTGTCGAGGTAAGTGCCGAAGACGAGATTGGAAATGGTGTTGTAATTTTGCGCGGACGCAGCCGCCGCCGACGCGGCGAGCAGCGCGGCGCAAACGAGACGTTGGAGCGGTTGCAAAATTGTTTTCACGCGCACAGCATCGCTGTTTCCACGCGCGCCGCCAATACGCCGACCGGCGTATTGTTGGATTTCAAAATCAAGAGCATTGTCAGCGCACATGAAAAACAACCTGCAAACATTATTTCTCGCGCTGGTCTTGCTCGCCACCGCGCAAACCCAACTGCAAGCCCAAGGCACGGCGTTCACCTACCAGGGAAGGTTGAATTTCAACGGCAGCCCCGCCGCTGGAAATTTTGACCTGGCGTTCACGCTGTTTGCCACGAACACCACCGGCGTTGCCATCGCCGCGCCCGTCACCAACTCCGCGACGGCGGTGACGAACGGGCTGTTCACCGTGACGCTGGATTTTGGCGCGGGCATTTTCACCGGGCCGAACCGCTGGCTGGAAATTTCCGCGCGCACGAATGGCGGCGGCGCGTTCACCACGCTCGCGCCGCGCCAGCCGCTCACGCCGACGCCTTACGCCATCTTCGCCAACACGGCGAGCAATGTGCTCGGCGTGATTCCCTCCTCGCAGATCACCGGGACGATTTCTCCGGCGCAGCTTCCGGCAAATGTAATTACGAACACGCAGGTGGGCGTGACGCTCGGCGGAACTTTTTCCGGCAACGGCAGCGGGCTGACCAATCTCAACGCGTCGGCGCTCGCGACCGGCACGGTTCCCACGAATGTGCTCGCGGGATTTCAAGCGCCTTACTACGCCTTCATCGGCGGTGGCCAGAACAACACGGCGCTCAACACCTACGCGGTCGTGGCGGGCGGCGCGAACAACAACGCCAGCTACCTTGCGGCGGCGGGCGGCGGCTACAACAACAACGCGAGCGGCTATTACGCCACGATTCCCGGCGGCTACGGCAACACGGCGAGCGGGCTGGACAGTTTTGCCGCCGGGCAGCAGGCGCAGGCGGTGCATCAGGGCGCGTTCGTGTGGGCGGATTCGCAGCCGGCGGCGTTCGCTTCAGCTGGGCGCGACACGTTTAACGTGCGTGCGGGCGGCGGTGTGAATTTCCAGACGGCGGGATCGCCGATCACCGTGAACGGCCAGAACGTGCTCACCGGCGCGGGAAATTTTTGGCAGACGACCGGCAATGCGGGCACGAGTCCGACGAATGGAAATTTTCTCGGCACCACGGACAACCAGCCGCTGGAATTAAGGGTCAATAATATACGCACGTTGCGTCTGGAGTTAAACTCTGGCTCCGGCGGCGCACCTAACGTGATTATTGGATCCACGGCCAACCAGGTGCTGCCCGGTGTTTACGGGGCAACCATCAGCGGCGGCGGCGATACGAATATAGGCACGAATTCTGTGACCGGAATTTTTGGAACCATCGGGGGAGGATTCGGCAACACGGCCAGCTTTGATGCAACGGTTTCCGGTGGGCACGGTAACAGCGCCGGTGGGCAGGATGACACCATCGGCGGCGGCGATAACAATTTAGCTTCAAACCGTGAGGCAACGGTTTCCGGCGGTGGCGGCAATCGCGCCCTCGGCGGCGGCTCAACCGTCGGCGGCGGCGTGGCGAACAAGGCCAACGCGCCTGGCGCTTTCATCGGCGGCGGCGGCTATGACGGCGTCTATGTCTATGGCAATCGTGCGGACGCGCCGGCCTCGGCCATCATGGGCGGCGGCAATAATTTAATCGCCACCAATGGCTCATGGTCGGCGATTGCCGGCGGATATGGCAACAACGTCAATGGCTCGTCGTCGGCCATTGGCGGCGGATATGGCAACATCATCAGCAACAATGCCAATTACTGCGGCATTGGTGGCGGCTACGGCAATTATATTTCTGCCCAGGATTTTTTTACCCTCAGCGGTGCCGCCATTGGTGGCGGCATTGGAAACACCATTGATACCAATGGAGCCGCCGGTTTCATCGGCGGCGGCGACTACAACTATTTGAACGCACCGGGGGCGACCATTGGCGGCGGCAGTGGCAATTTTGCCACCGGCAATTTTGCGACCATCCCAGGCGGAGACAACAATGTTGCTTCGGGGTTCTTTTCGTTTGCCGCCGGATATTTTGCGTCAGCCGTGCATCCCGGTGCCTTCGTTTGGGCGGACTCAACCGGCAACGGATTTACTTCCACGACCAGCAACCAGTTCGCGGTTTATTCCACGGGCGGCGTGCTGCTCAACGCCGGCACGAACAATGTGGAAATCGCCAGCGGCGGATTGAAAGTCACCGGCGCGGGCATCAACACCGGCACGACGGCCTTCACGCACCTCACCTCCCCCGGCACCATCGCCGGCAACCAGACCACCATCAACAATCCATTCTGCAACAACGATCCCAACGCCATCCTCATCGTGACCCACAACTACAATCCTGGCGGCGCGTCCGTCAGCACCCTCCATAATCATCCCGTAGGCGTTTTTTACAGCGTGGGCAAATGGAAAATTTACAACGATGACTTGTCCAACATGGTCACCAACATCGCCTTCAACGTGCTCGTGGTTAAACATTGAACCTTCATCAAAAAAATTCCATGAACACCAATTCAAACAAACTCGCGCTGACAGTCGTCGGTTTCTTCATTCTGCATTCAGCCTTCAGCCTTCGGGCGCTGGGGCAAAACTATTCCGTGGACTGGTATAAAATTTCAGGCGGCGGCGGCACGAGCACCAACGGAAATTATTCCATCAGCGGCACCATCGGCCAGCCGGATGCCAGCGCGCCGCTGACGGGCGGGAATTTTTCCGTGACCGGCGGGTTTTGGGCGCTCATCAACGTCGTGCAAACGCCCGGTGCGCCGACGCTCTACATTTCGCGCGGCGCAAATTCCGTGACGGTCTATTGGCAAAATATTTCTGGCTGGAATTTAATTCAGAGCGGAAATCTCACCACGCCCGTCGCCAGTTGGAACGCGAGCAGCAGCCCGACGCTGACGAACGGCACAAATTATCTGACCCTCGTGAACCCGTCGGGAAATTTATTCTTCCGCCTGAAAAATCCGTAAGCGTGGTAGGGCGACGCTGCCGCGTCGCCTTCCACGCCCACGATACGCCGTTCGGCGTATTGGTGAATGGGATTTATCAGGTAAGGTTCATTTTATGAATCGCATCCTTCCATTTTTTCTCGCGCTGCTGCTGGTCACTGCGCCGCTCGCGCACGCCACGACGTTCACCTGGAGCAGTCCCGCCAGCGGCAGTTGGCACACGGCGACCAACTGGTCGCCCATCGGCCTGCCCGGCGCGGGCGACACCGTCAATCTCACGAACACCAGCAGCTTCACCGTGTCGCTCACCAACGGCTCGCCCGGCGTCAACCTTTTCAGCCTGACCCTCGGCGGCGCGGCCACGCTGGTCGTGAGCAAGGCCACTCCGTTCACCGTGGTCACTTGTCTGGTCACGAATGGCGGCGCGCTCGTGGTGAGCAACAGTTCCACCATCACCCCCAGCGCGCTGGCGGTGACGGCGGGCGGTTCGTTCACGCTGGACAGCTCCGCCACGCTCGCGGCGTCCGCTGTTGCGTTCGCGAATGCCGGTTCCGTGTTCGTGAACAACCTCGCCACGTTCACCATCTCGAACTGCGTCATCAACGCCGGCGGCACGTTCGCGGCGGACGGCTACGCGACATTGACGGGGGCAAAATATTTTGTGAACGCCGGCGGCGCGCTCACGTTGAGCAACGCGTGGATGTCCGGCACGCTCACCGTGGCGGCGGGCGGCGTGCTGAATTTTTCGGCGTCGGCCAATCCCTACATTTACCTGCTCACCCTCACCAACAACGGCACGGTCAACTGGAGCAGCGGCGGCATCATCGTGGGCGGGACGACGATTTACAATAACGGCCTCTGGCAGATCACCGGGAACAATTCCTTCGGCTACGGCGGTTACGCAACGCCGGTCTGGGTCAACAACGGCATCATCCGCAAAATCTCTGGGCCGGGCGTCTCGTCCATTGATTCGTTCAATTTTTCCAACGCGCCCGGCGGCGTGGTGGAGGCGCAGACCGGCACGCTCCAGATCAACGGCGGCCTGGCCAACGTGTTGGGGGGCGTGTTCACCAACACCACGCCGGCAAATTTTAATTTGATCAACGGCACCTGGACGGACGCGGGCGGAATTTTTTCCGGCACGGGCACGAATCTGTTTTCCAGCGGCACGTTCAACTTGCGCACGAATGTTCCGCCCGGCTTGAGATTTGTCGGCGGCGATGTGTGGGTCACCGGCACGAACACGTTTCAAAATGCCGGTGCGATCACGAACCTCGCCATTGACGGCGCGGCGTTGCGCGGCACGAACACCGTCACCGGCACGCTCAACTTCACCAGCGGCAGCATCCCGGAAAAACTCACCATCGCCACCAACGGCCAGCTCGTCGTCAGCGGCACCGCGAACAAACTTCTCTACGGCGCGACGATTATCAATCACGGCACAGTGGTTTGCGGCGGCAGCATGAACGACGGAACCACGGTGATTGTGAACAGCGGTCTGTGGCAATTCACCGGCGACTACAGCGTCAACTACGGCGGCAGCGGTTTTCCCATCTGGACGAACAGCGGCATCATCCGCAAGACTGCTGGCAGCGCGATTAACTACAGTCAAGTGGACGCCAATTTCATAAATTTGCCCGGCGGACTCGTTGACTGTCTGGCTGGCCGCCTGATTTTGAATGGCGGAACCAACAGCCAGTTCGGCGGCACGTTCAACGCGGCGGCGGCGTGCCTCGTTGATTTGGCGAACGGAATCTGGACGGACGCGGGCGGCACGGCGACCGGCACCAACCGTTTTCTCTCCGGCACCTTCAACTTCCGCACCAACGCACCGCTCAACCTGTTCCTCGCGGGCGGAAATGTTTTCATCACCGGCACAAGCACGTTTCAAAACGCGGGCAGCATCACCAACCTGACGCTCGACGGTGCGACGCTCTCCGGCACAAACTTCGTCAGCGGCGGCACGCTCACGATGAACTCCGGCGCGCTCGCCGGACAATTGACCGTGCAGCCGGACGGGCAACTCGTATTTGCCACGCTCGCCAGCAAAGCCATTACGCCGCTCACGCTTTTCAATCGCGGCACGGTGCTGGTGAACGGCGACAACACAAGCAGCGGCAACACCATCATCGTCAACTCCGGCCTCTGGCAGATGACCACCAACTTCGGCCTCGGCTACGGCGGCGTTGGCACGATGGCCTTCACGAACAGCGGCACGTTCCGCAAATCCGGCGGCAGCGGAATCGCGGACAATAGCGGAATAAAATTTTTCAACCAGCCCGGCGCGCTCGTGCAGGTGGACGCCGGAACGCTGCAACTGCCCGTCGGCTCCACAAATTTTTCCGGCACACTGCGGCTAAACGGCGGCACGCTCAGCGCGAATGGAAATTTCGCCGTCGCCGGCGGAACGCTGGATGGCGCGGGAACTTTTGGCGCAAATAATTTTTCCGGCGGAACAATTTCTCCCGGCATCGGCGGCGCGGGGCTGATGGGTTTTTCCTCCGGCCTCAATTTGAATTCCGCCGTCACGCTCGTGATTGACGGCACCGGCCCGGTTCCCGGCGTGAGCTACGACGCATTGTCCGTGACCGGCGCGGTGCTGCTGGCAAATTGTAATTTGCAAATCACCGCCATGCCGGCGTTCCCGCCCGGCACGACCTACACGCTCATCAACAACGACGCCGCCGACGCCGTGAGCGGCACGTTCGCCGGGCTGCCGGAAAATTCCGTCATCACTGTCGGCGCGCAAACGTTCCGCATCCACTACGCCGCCGGCACCGGCAACGACGTGACGCTCGTGCGCGACGGCATCGTGACCGGCCCGCAGCTCGCCATGCAAATCTACGCGAACAATTCATGGACGTTTACCGGCTCAAACGCGATTCCGTTGATCCCCTTCACCGTGCGCGCCTCCACAAATCTGCTGACGTGGACCAACATCGGCGTGGTGACGAGCAGCGTGAGCGGCGCGTGGAGTTTCACCGACACGAACGCGTGGCGCTACTCGCGGCGGTTTTACAACACGACGAATTAACCAGCGCAAACTGGCACGAACCGCCCGCCTCTGCTAAATTCAACCCTGTGCAGTGCCAAAACAAAACTGAAGGCGGCGGCCTCATCGCGTTTCTGCTCCCAGTGGGTTTCTGTTTTGCCCTGGCGTTCAACGCTGCCGCCGATGGCTGGAGCCAGTGGGCGCAGGTTTCCGGGGCGCGGGCCATCTCCGCGCAGCTCGCCACGGATGGCACGAATATGTTTTATTCCACCGTCCTCGACGGCGTTTATCGCGCCAAGCTCACCGACAAAAATTTTTCGCTCATGCCCATGACCGGGTTTCCGATTTGGGACGCGAACACGAACACCAACGGCTTCGGCGTCTGGAATCTCGCCGTCACGCCGTCCGGCCAGCTGCTCATCTCCGGCACGCCCGTGAGCGTCACGTTCAGCAACGGCAGCATCAGCGGCATCAACGCCCTGTCCGCCGCCACGACGAATGCGATTCCCGTTTTTTACTGGTGGGACGAGTCGAACCAGCTCTGGCACGCGTCGTCCGTCACGAACAAAAGTTATCCCTACACCTTGTCCACGGGAAATTTCACCTTCGCTCCCGACGGCGCGGTGTGGACCTGCACCGGCTTCCAGCCGTATGCCTACCGCAGCACGAACGACGGCAAAAGTTTCACGGCGTTCGACATCAACGCGAGCGTGCCGACGAATTATCTGCCGATGCCGAACGGCCAGACGACGTTCGGAAAAGTTTTTTCCATCCTCGCCACGCCGCGCAACGACATCCTCATCGGCACGGAGACCGGCGGTTTTCTCCGCAGCACGAACAACGGCTTGAAATGGACGAGCCTCGATCCGAACTTCACGAACACCAACAGCACGAATCCATTGGGCCGCGTGGGGAATGCGCTCGTCGCCGGCTTGGATAAATTCGGCAGCGTGCTGCTCAAAGGCTTCCCGTTTTCGCCGCCTTACGCGAGCATCTCGAACTGGACGGGCGTCACGCTCATCGGCTGGCGTCCCGCCGACGGCTCGTTCTTCAACGCCGCGCACGGCATCCCCGCGACCTTCGTTCCGCCGCGTGTCGTCACGATGCCTTCCGGCGATTCGTTCACTTACATGGGCCAGAATTTCCTGCTGCAAGGCGGCGTGTATCGTTCGCCTGAAGGGACAAACTGGACGCAGTTCAACCAAGGCAGCGGTCTCGATTTCCCTTTCGCCCCCGGCCTCACCAACGCCATCGGGCAAGGCAACATCATCACCACGCTCGGCCAGAAAGTTTTCATCGGCGTTGGCGGCGCGAACATTTACGCCTATGACGACACGCCGCCGCCCATCACGAACCGCCCGCCCGTCGCGCTGCCGCAAAATGTGAACTTCTGGGAAAATTCGCCGACGAACCTCACGCTCACCGGCCGCGATGCCGATGGCGACGCGCTGAATTATTCACTTGTGATTTTTCCCGCGAACGGAATTCTTTCCGGCACGCCGCCGGATTTGATCTACACGCCGTCGAATAATTTCACCGGGCTGGATTTTCTGACGTTTGCGGTGGACGACGGCATCGCCACTTCCGCCACGGCCAACATTAATATTTACGTCAACCCGCCGACGAACACGCTGTCCACCGTCACAATGACCAGCCCGACGGACGGAAAAATATTCGTCGCGCCCGCCAACATCACCGTCACCGTCGCCGCGAGCGATCCCGGCGGAATCAGTTCCGTGAATTTTTATTTGAACGGCAGCACCAACGAAATTGGCATCGGCGCTGCACATAGCGCCCCCTACACCGTCTTCACCAACTTGCCCGTCGGCGACTACACGTTTTCTGCGCGCGTGATTGCCAGCCACGGCGCGCGCACCTGGTCCGCGCCCGTCCGCGTGACCGTGCTGCCGGAAATCCCGCGCTTGACCATCCAGCCCATGAACGTCACGAACGTCGCCGTCACCTGGCCGATCGACCTCGCCGGATTTTTTGTCGAGTCCGCCAGCGATCTGGCCGGCCCGTGGACGCTCTCGCCCGTGCCGCCATATTTGGGTGAGACGAATCAGACCGCCACCATTCCGATGGCTGACCAGCAGTTCTTCCGCCTGATGCGTCCGCATTGAACGGCCTCGCCACCACTACGCCGTTCGGCGTATGGAAGATTTTTTCAAGCCGCGTTAGATTGAAGCCATGAAAAATCTGACGACAATTGTGAAACACGTTTTCACCGCGTTTTTGCTGGCGCTTCTCGCCGCGTCAGCGCAGGCCATTACGCTCACGAACCCCGTTCTCTTCGTCACGCAGGTGCAGATTCCGCATGAAAACAACGGCAATGTCTCCAACACGTTCGTCTCCGTCGTCTCGCCGTTCGGCAACCAAGTCGCGGACACGGAACATGCCGGGCGCGGCGGTGATCTGTGGCTGATGACGACGAATCTCGGCCTCGTCAATCTCACGCGCCGCGCGGGCTTCGGCACGAACGGCGTGCAGGACGGCGTAGGCATCGGCGTGCGCGATCCGGCGATTCACTGGCTCGGCAAGAAGGCGATTTTCAGCATGGTCGTCGGCGCACCGGTCAGCTCGAATGACGTGACGGAATTTCACTGGCAGCTTTACGAGGTGACGAATCTCGACGCGGTGATTGCGAACACGAACACGATTCCAGCCATCGTGAAAGTTCCGAACCAGCTTACAAATTACAACAACGTCAATCCGACTTACGCCACGGACAATCGCATCATTTTCATGACCGACCGGCCGTTCGGCGGCGCGACGAATCTGTATCCGCAGCTCGAGGAGTATCGCGGCAAGCCGAGCGTGACCGGCACTTACAGCCTCGATCCCGCGACGGGCGACCTGCGCGTGCTGAACCACACACCGAGTGGCGCGTTCAATCCGTTCGTGGACAGCTTTGGCCGCGTGATCGAGACGCGCTGGGATCATCTCGTGCAGGACGCGAACGCCACGGATGACCGGTTGAATCTTCAGACCAACGGGGCCTACACGTTCGCGAGCGAGGCGGCGAACGCCACGATGCTGCCCATCGTCGCGGAATTTTTCCCCGAGCCGCGCAACTACGACACGACCAACCGCCTCGCGCTCGGCGTGAATGGCAATGCCTTCAATCTATTTCTTCCGTGGATGCTGCCGGAGTCCGGCGGCGAGGAGGAAATCATCAACCACATGGGGCGGCATGAGTTCACGTCCACCGCGATGAACAGCTCGTTTATTGGCGACACAAATTTGCTTCCGTTCAACAGCCTCACGACGCGCAACGCGGCGGGCGTGACGGCGGCGAACACCAATTTGTTTGAAAGCCTTTTCCAAATCACCGAGGATCCGCGCACGAACGGAACTTACTACGGCGTGGACGCGCCGGATTTTTCGGCGACCGGCGGCGCGCACGCGTCGGGACGGATTGTAGGACTCGTCGGCCCGCAGTCGCTGAATCCGAACAGCATGACGTGCTTTTACATCACCGCGAGCGGCGGTGGACTGAACTATCGCAACCCGCTGCCGATGTCCGATGGAAAATTTATTTCAGCCGTCACGCCCGCGTCCGGTTTTGACACGAACCTCGGCACAGCCACTTATCCGAAATCCGCCTACAGCTACAAGCTGACGCTGCTGACGAACAGCGCGTTGTCGCCATTTTATTTCACGAACCAGTTTCTCATCACGGGCGCGCTGACGAACAACGCGATTTACTGGGCGGGAACCAACCGCGTGAACAACACGAACGCGCTGTGGGAATTGCAGCCGGTCGAAGTGCGCGCGCGTTTCGTGCCGCAGCCGTGGAATCCCGGCGTCGCGAGCATCGAGCAAAATATTTTCGCCGCCGCGAACGTGGACCTCGCCACGTTCCAGGCCGACCTCGCGAACCGTGGCCTCGCGCTCGTGGTCAGCCGCAACGTCACCGCGCGCGACGGCAACGACAAGCAGCAGCCTTACAACTTGCGGATTCCCGGCGGGACGAACTCCATCGCAAACAGCGGGAAGGTTTACGACATCACGCACCTGCAATTTTTGCAGGCGGATTATCTGCGCGGCTACACCAACGGCCCGGACGGCGGCCCCGTTCCTGGCCGCCGCGTGCTGGCAACCGCGATGCACGATGCGGCGGCGTATAATTATGCGAGTTCCAAGACCGCGCCACCCGTCGGTGGCACCGAGCTGATGGCCGACGGCTCGCAAGCGACGATTGTTCCCGCGAACCGCGCCGTGACGTGGCAGCTCACCGGCACGAACGCCAACGACAGCGTGGTGAAGGAGCGCTACTGGATCACGTTCCGCCCCGGCGAAGTGCGGACGTGCGCGAACTGCCACGGCATCAACACCGGCGACCAGCTTGGCCGCCTCGCGCCGACGAACGCACCGCTCGCGCTGCAAAAGCTCCTGCAATTCTGGAAGACCAATTCCGCCACCGCCTACACGCTAACCGTCAGCAACGGCAGCGGCGGCGGAAATTTCGGAGCGGGTTCAATCCTGTCGCTCACGGCAAACGCCGCGCCGAGCGGAAAGTTTTTCGCGGGTTGGCAGGGCGCGGGCGTGAGCAATGCCGCCGCGACCACCATGCTGTTCATTATGCCGACGAACAGCGCCAGCGTGACGGCGGTGTTCACGAACCTGCCGCCGCCGGTGTTTGGGAATGTTCAATTTGCGATTGGCGCGAGCAACCTCACGCTTTCCGCACAGGCGCTGGCGAACCAGCCGTGGATTTTGCAAAGCTCCACAAACCTTGTGGGCTGGCAGGACATCATTACGAATTATTCCAGCATAGGTGGACTCGTGCAGTTCACCAACAACATCAGCGGCGCGACACGGAAATTTTTCCGCATCCGGTCGCTGTAAGGACTGGCATAGAGTCACCACGCAGGGCCGGTGTCCATTCACACCCTGGCGAAAGTTGGTTCCAATTTGCCCATGGAAAGAAAGGTGTTATTCTCACCAGCACCGAATTTACGATGATCAACACCCCTCTAAAACCAAGGGGTTTTGCATTAACTGCCAGATGGAACGACCGTTCCTATTCGCACTTTTATTCTCACTTTGGCTTATTGAAAAATAGAATGCCCATTATCACCTTTATTTCATTGGAGATTTTTAATGCTGGAGCGGGTGAAGGACATCGAACCCTCGTTACAGCAGATATAGCCGGGTAGCCGCCACTAGAAAGAGAATCGTTTTGCGGCCATCTCAAAAATTCAATCGCAGGCTCGTAACAAAAGTCCTGCCGCGTGAAAGCTGAGGGGAAGAATTCAACGGGTTCAGACGGTAGTCCATGTCCGTGAGGTTTAAAACGCCCGCGCGGATTTCTGCGTGACGATGCGCAAACCGCCAGCCCACCATCACGTTGTGCTGCCAGAAATCCGCGCCCGGCAGCGCCGGCGAGTAGCCGAAATTATTCTGGTGATACCACGACGTTTCCCATTGCGCGAACACGCCGCACGGATGATTGAAGTTCAGCGCCAGCGAGACTTGCTGCATCACCGCGCGGTCGTTCTGTTCAAGCTGGGTCAGCCCCAGTGCGGTGCCAGAGTTGTGGGGGATGCCGGGAAATTCGCCCGTCAGCTTCGCCTCGCTCAAGCGGTAGCGCGCGCTCGCGGAAAAATAATCGCCGAGCAACTGCGCGGCGTAGGCCGAAACGTTGCGCTCGCGAAAATCCAACTGCTGCTGCGTGGTGCTGGGCGAGTCGGGATACGGGAAGAAGAACGAATTGGTCAGCACACCAACCGTGCGGCTGCCATCGGACGTGAGCCAGCCGGCCTCGACGCCGAAAAAAGTTCCGCTGGCAAGCGATTGATCGAAGCCGACGTTGGCCGTTTCAAATTCCGCGCCCGGCAGCAAACCCGCGACGCTTTCGGGAATCAGGCTGCGAAAAGCCTGGTTGAATCCGCCCACCTGCGTCGGTTCGAGCCGGATGCTGTTGTCGAAAAACAGTCCGCCGAGCGAGCGCGTATAGCTGGCGCGGAACAGGCCGCGTTGCCACGGCGTGAACAACATCCCCAGCTTCGGTGAAATTTTTTCGCGCGACGTTTCGCGGAAGGAGACCGGGGCGAAGTCGGTGTCCTCGGGAAATTCCAGATGGTCGTAGGTCACGCCGCCGATCAGGCTCAATGCATCAATCGGCCGCCACGTAAAATAGCCGTAGGCGCTGTCGCGGGAAAATTCGCCGTGACCTTTCTGCTTCGTCACGATGCCGGCGAGTTCGCGGGTCAGGACGTCGCTGGAATCCACGTCGCCCGATTGCAGGCGGCCACCGAGGATGAGCGAGTAGTGGGCCGTTTCAAAAATTTGCTGGAGTTCCGCCGAATACAAAGTGTTGTGGCTGGAAAAACTATTCGTGAAGGCGGGCCCGGTCGGCGGCGATTCGATGCCCACAGTCTTGCCGGCGGATTGGAACAGAAAAATCTGGTCGCTCTGCGGATCGCGCATAGACAATTTGTCATCGAGCCGCGAGACCAGCAATAGCGTGTGGCTGCCCGGCGACCACGCGTGATGCCAGCCGGCGTAAATGTCCGGCTGCTGTTTCTCATCCACGCGAAATCCGCGCGTGGCCGACGCGGGATCGTAAAGCTGCGAGACATCGCCGGCCTTCGCGCGGAAGGTGCCGATCTGAAAATAGGCGTCGTCGTCCGCCGTGACGCGCTGCTTCGCGGTCAGCACAAAATCGCGCTGGAAGGAATCGTTGTTGGCGCGCTGGCCGTTGAGACTTTGATAAACCGTGTCAAACGCGTAGCTGAACCCGCCAGCCGAACCAAAAACCGTGGCCGTCTCGGTCCAGTCACCCCGGCTGCCGTAGCTCGTCAGCGAACTCACACCAATCAGTCTTTGATCGAAGAAGCGCAACCGCTCGGACTCGGACAAAACTTGCGAAAGATTTCCCGCGCCCGGCGGCGCGAGCAGGTTGGCCACAAGCAGTTCGCTCTGCCGCGCGGTTTCGAGGCGCAGATCAAAACGGTTCGCGTCCTCCTGCGCCTGATAACTGTTCGCGAGAAAAAGATGGCCGGAAAAATTCAAGTAGCTCTCGCTGACGGAGCGCGCGGCGACGTGATCGCTCACTTCGGTGAGGCCGGCGTCATCGTAAATCGCCGCGAGATTCGCGCTGCGCACCGAGCGGTCGCTGTCGAGCAGTTCGCGCGAACGGAACGCGGCGCGGTTGTCGTTTTTATCCGAGGACGTTTCGAGTTCGCGGATGGCGGCGTTGAGTTTGTTTTCCTGCCAGAGATGCAGCGCGGAATAAAGCCACGGCGTTGGATCATTCCCATCCAGTTCCTTGGCGAGACGAAATTCTTTTTCCGCCGCTCTGGCATCGCCAAGTTCGCTCGCGGCCTTGCCGAGATAGCTGCGGAACAAACTGCGCTGCGGTTCCAGCGCCGCCGCCGCCTGAAAAGCCGCGCGGGCTTCGGCAAAATTTCTTTCGTGCAGCAGGCAAAGCCCGCGTCCCAACCACGCCGAGCCAAGCGCGGCGTCGAGTTCGCGGGCGTGATTGAAAGAAGCGAGCGCGGCCCGGGCATCACCTTGATCGAGCCGCACAAATCCTTGCAGCGCGTGGGCGGACGCGAGGCGCGGAGAAAGTTGCAACGCGCGATCCAGCTCCGACAGTGCGGCGCGACGATTCCCGAAGGCAAATTCCAGTTCCGCCAAACGCGCATGGGCGAAACCAAATTCCGGCGCGAGTTCGGCCGCTTGTTTGGCGGCGGCGCGGGCGTTTTCCAAATCAGCATGGGCTTGCAAAGCGTAGCTGTGTGCGAGCAGCCCGCTGGCGGAGCGCCGAGCACCGTCTCGGCTCGTTGCGGCTTCTGGGACTTGCCGGGACGGTGCCCGGCGTTCCGCTGCGTCGTCGCGCACAACGGCAATCAACTCGTGCAGCGCGGTGGCTGCGGAATTTTCCGGGATGCCTGCGAGAAGTTTTTCAGCTTCATTCACGCGGCCTACGGCAAGTTCGAGCTGCGCGTGCAAAATTTTCGCCGAATCGCCTGAAAAATTTTGCGAAGCGGGCCAGGCCGCGAGCGCACCGAGCAAATCGCCGGCGCGATATTTATTAAGCACGTCATCAAGCAGAGCGCGGTGACATTCGTCCGCGTTCAAGTCGGCGGGATTCACGACGCCGGGATAGTAAAGCGCCCACTGGATTTTCGCGGTGGCGTTGACGAGCGCGGTTTTCACCGGCGGCCGGCCGGGCGCGAGCTGCAGATCCTCGCCACGTTGAAGATTGATTTCGGTGTTGTCCGTGGTCTTGAGCGAAACCAGTCCGTCAATTAGCGCCAGGTGGACGGCGGAATCGGCGTCGGCCACCGCGAGCAGAAATTCCGTGCCGCGAATGGCTCCGGCGGCGAGGGGCGTGTCGAATTCCACGTCGGCGGGCTGCTCGCGGTTGAAAAAATAAAGCGCGCCGCGCGACAGGCTGAAGCGCTTTTTCTCGGCGTTGCGCGGCGGGAGAATTTCCAGCGTGGTGAGTTCGTCGAGCCGGATGACACTGCGGTCGGAGAGCTGGATGGCGGCGCGGCTCTGGGCGCGGGTGCGGATTTTGTCGCCGGGCTGAAGTGCAAGGCCGACGGCGGCGGCCTGCCAGTTGGTCGCAGCCGTTGAGAAAAACTCCACTTGCCCGGCGGCTTCGATGAGGGAGCTGGAAGAATTCGTGAGCTGCGCCGCGACGTTCAATCCGCTGAAAGCGAGCACGAAAAAAATCAAAACGCAGGCGGCGCGCCTGGTTACGCAGTGCGCCCGTCTCTGGGCGTTGCCACTTTCGCACGCACGAGCGCCATGAAATCGGCCCACGCGTCGCGCCCGATTCACCTCGCTGCGCCCGGGGACGGGCGCACTCCGCCGCAGCTGGCGGCGGCAAAAAAGCAGGTTCAATTTTTGAATCGTGGTCATGGGCGGTTTCTCTTCTGCTTCTTAGCAATGGCCCTGCCAAGGTTGCGGCGCGCGCGGGGCATTGAAAAGCCTTTGTTTTCATGCGCATTTTCCCCGCCACCGGCAAACCGGCGGCGCCGCCACGGAACACGGATTCCGCTTTCGGAACGCTCACTCCACGCGGACGCGAAAAAATCTCGTGCCCGGCCCGGCAACGTTGGTCGTAAAACTTTGGCCGCTGCCAAAGAATGGCGCGGCCCACTGTGTCCACGGCCCGACCACGTTGGTGGCCTGGAGGATGGTGTAGCGGAAATTCGCGACGGTCGGGAAATTGAGGTTCAGATTCCCCGCGCTCCGGCTGACGGCGCAGGACGGCGGGACCACGACATGGACGGGGTTGGTCACGATGAGTGTGCCCAGATCGTTCGTGATCGTGAGCGTGTAATTGGCGGTCGCCGCAGCCGTGACATTCGTCAATTGCAGGAACGGAGCCGTGCCGTTGGCGATGTTCGTGCCGTTCTTTTTCCACAAATACTTCAGCGGCGGGGCACCGCCGATGGACGGTGCAAGCGTGACGGTCGCGCCGACGGTGACGGTTTGCGTGGCCACCTGACTTTGCAGCGTCGGCGGCTGCGCGGGCAGGTTGGTGTTCAGGACGTAGTTCAGCCACGCGGTGCCGCGCGCATTGTTGACGCCGTCCACGACGACGACGTATTGCCGCGTCTTTACAGCCTGAAACACCACGCGCGACGGGCCGTGCAGCGACACGCTGTCGTTGTCGCAGCCGACGGAAATCAAGTTGGTGTAGCCGACGAGCACACCGTCAAAAGTATAGACCTCCATCACCGTGTCATAGGCGCTGCCGATGGTGTCGAGCGTCATCGTGCCGTGGGTGGGCGGCTGATACATCAGCCAATACGACGCGCCGCCGGTCACGCCGCAGTGTGGCGGCTCCGCCGGATCCGTCGTGGCAAACGTGGTGTTGAACACCTGGCTGCCGTTGTAGCCGCGCACCACGCCGATGGCGGAACTGGTCGGCACGCCCTTGAGCGGCCCGACAAAACTTCCGCCATCATCACCGATCAATCCTGACGCGGACGAATCAAGCAATTTGTCATCGGCGAGCGTGTTCGTGGAGCCTTCCGAGTTGATCTGGAGTTCCACCGGCGTGGTGAAAAAGCGCACGCGGTTGCTGCCGCTGCCGATGGTGATGCGCAGTTGATAGCGGCCCACGTTCGTGTCCTGCAGGCTGCTGATGACATAGTTCGTGCCGTTTTGATTCGTCGCCTCGTTGCCGTTGAAGAACCATTGGAACTGCAGGTTGGCCGAGGTGATCATGTTCACGGTCAGTGTGACCGGGTCGCCTTGTTTGGCGGCCTGATCGTTGGGCGTGCTGACGATGATGGGCGGCGGGTCGGTGGCTGGCACAAAGCTCCAGTGAAACACCACCGAACCGGTCGTGCCCTGATAGCCGTCCACGGCAATCTCGTAACTGTGTCCGGCAATCGCGCCGATCTGGATCAAGCTCGTCGGCTGAAATCCGGGATCGTCGTCGTTGCGCGCCTCCTCGTGCAACTGCGTTACCTGCGTGCCGTTCGTCGGGTTGAGCGTGTAGGCGGACATCAGCGTGTCGAAGCCGCTGCCATGTGTGTCGAACGTCGCCACGCCGTTCGTCGGCGCCACCCAGGAGACCCATAGCGAATGTCCGCCCGGCTTGCCGCCATGGTTCGGCTCGCCGACCTCAAACGTGGCGGCGGAATTGTCGCCCAGCAAAGTGCCGTTCGTGCTGAAAATCGTCTCGCGATTGGTGAAATAATCCTGAAACACCACCGCCTGTGCGCCGGCCAGCGAGGCCAGCAGCACAAACAAAACGAACGCGCTGCGCCAGAAGACGCAGGAACGGCCGCCAGTTGTTCGATTTACTCTCATCATTTAAGGCTCAAGTTTCGCATACAAATTCAAGTCTTGCTCCACATATATTGTCTTTAGCAATCCCCTTGCCAGCGGCGGATGCGATTTGGAATCGGACTTCCCGCGAGCAGGATCTGTAAGCAAGACGTTTCGGGGACGCGCTCATTCCATTGGCGGAACCGTGAATCACGGTCACGGGCCGCGCAACTCCGGCCACCGCTCCAACTGGCGCAACAACGCCGGCAAGGATACGATCCCGAACAAGCGGGTCGTTCCGACTTTGGAACGACCCGCTCACCCACATCGCGCGGCACAACTCATGGCAGCATCAAACGGAAGAATCCGCTGCCGCCGACTGGGCTGACGCTGACCCGTTTGTTCGTTCCGACCTGTGTGACCGGATCAGGCGCGCTCACCCAGGTCGTCGAAATGAGGTCGGAGTTTTTCTGCAGGACGAAGCCGGGAATCGCCCGGCTTCGCTGACGCGGGAGTGGTGCTCCGCGCCCTGGCCTCATTGTTACTGGAGTCTCAACCGGTAGAATCTGGCGCCCGCCTGTGCGGGCACCTCGACATGCGCGTTGGTGCCCACGACCGACACAGGTGCGTTGACGACGAACCAGTTCGTCGAGTGAAAGTCGAGGGTTTCCTCCAGCACGCAGGGCGTGGGGCTGGTCGGCCATTCCAGCGCGTGTGAGTTCGCAGATACCCGGGATA
>JAYVCM010000536.1:0-2887 GCA_043749955.1 Limisphaerales bacterium
GACAAACTCGCGGTGCTGCAGGCGTCGCTCGCGCAACACCGCGACAAGTCCGGCTGGCTGCCGCTGGACATCGCCGCGCTGCCGTTGCCCGAATATCGCGAGCATTGGAAATGGCTTCACGGCGTCAGCCTGCCTGCCGCGACCAACGGATCGGCGCTCACGCCCGATGACATGCTGGCGGTGATGAGAGGGCTGATGCAGTCGAACCGGGTTTTTTATGTGCATCCGAGCTTCGGTTATTTTTTTGAATGGTTTTACCAGCAGCCAGCCGGTCTGGTTTTTGAAATGCAGACCATTCCCGCCGACACTTATTCCGCGCCGAAACTGACGGCGGAAATCATCGCGCAAAATGAAAAGGTCTGGGACGAATTCACGCCGGAGATTGACGCCCTCCGGCAAACCGGAGAAACGCGGGCGTCGTCGCTCGTCAGAACGGTGGAGAAAAAATTATTTTTGGAACGCGGGGTTCCGAACCAGATCAAGCTGCTCCGCGAGTGGTATTCCCTGTCGTTGAACACGTGGGGCGTGCAATTGCAGCGCAACGCGCGGCTGCCGGAAGCGCAACGGCGGTTCGAGCAGGCGCTGGGTTTGAACGCGAACAACTGGGCGGCCCGGATGAATTTATTTTCCAACACCAACCTCCAGTCCGGAACCGCCATGTCGTTGAGCGGCGTCGGCACGCTGACGGGCCAGATCGGGCGGCTGGATTATTTGAAATCCATCATGAGCCGCTGGGGGCCGCTGGACGAGCCGAACGCGTGCTATCTGCTGGGCTATGGTTATGACCAATCGCGGTTGCGGCGGCAGGCGATGCAGCAGTTCAACCGCGCCCACGAGCTGGCACCGGAAGTTCTCGCGCCGGAATTTGCGCTGGCGGAAATTTATTCCCGCTGCCGCCTGACGAATCTGGCGGCGGCCACGCTGAAGCATCTGCACGAGGAAATTGATCCGCTGCCGGACGCCACCAACGGCGCGGTGCAGCTCGCCTTGCTGGAAGCCCACATCCGGTCAGTGCAGACGAACGTTGTCACGCACATCACCAACTCACCGCCGGGCGGACTGTGACCCGCGCGGCTCACGGCAGGCGCAGCCGGAAAAATTGCTGCATGTGCGTGGCCGGAAGATTCAAAAGGAAATTGGTTCCGTTGAGACTTGGATTGTTGGTCACGGCACTCCAGGCTGCCCCGGCAAGCGAATCGGCTGACTCCAGAATCCAGCCGTTGGCCTCGACGGGCCACCTCAGCGTCGCGCTGTGCGGACCGCTCCGCGCCAACTGGAGCACCGGATGAAAATCCAGCGGCATGAAACTGAATTCAAACGGCGCGCTGTCGGCATAAACGCCGTTCACATCCTGCAGCTTCAGCGTCACCGAATAAACGTTTCCCGTGGTGCCGGAGACGATGTTCCAAAGCGGATGCGTGTCAAAAAATGGCGGCCCGATGAAAAAATTTTCACCGACTGCCATGTAGTCCGATCCCGTGTCGTTCCACACTTCCATGCCCGGAGTTTTGGCGACCAAAACAAAACGCAGGTCGCAGGTGTTGGTCAAAATGAAAAAGTCATTGGTCGCATTCTCCTCGTCGGCGGCGTGGATGCCCAGATCGCCGGTGGCATAACCCGGCTTGCCGGGAAAAACCGAGGGCAGCAATTCCAGGGGCAACGGAAAATTCACGGTAAATTTAAGCTGCCCGGCGGCGCTGCGCCCGACGTGAATGGCGTTTTCTTCCGCGTGCGCGGACGAAATCATCACCGCCAACATTAAACTGGTGAAGATTGGAAACACTTTCATCGAAACGCCAAATTTAATTTTCGCATGTAGAGTGGCTGCCTCACCGCACAAAAAAAAGCGCGAAGTCTAAACCAGACTTCGCGCTTTGAATAATTTTAGACCGGCGGCCTACTCTTCGGTCGCACGTTTGTTGCGGCGGGCCAGCAAGCCAAGGGCCGCAGCGCCAACTCCAGCCAGCGCGAGCGCGCCCGGTTCGGGAACCGGCGCCAACAGCAGTTGGCCGCGGATTTCACCGCCCGGAAAAGCGCCGTCGTGAACATTCATATACATGTTCCCAGCGAAGAGCGACGCGACTTGCCCGGCGGTGATGGCAAAGACCTGCGTGGGTATTGCACCGGCGGTAGCCGCCGGCACGCCGGAGAAAGGAAATGTCACCGGGCCGTTGACCCCAGCAGGGGCGGTGTGGATGTGGGAGGCCGAGGCCGGAGCCACCAGACCAGACCAGTTCTCGTCCACGGTGATTTGGGTTTGCGCCGCATTCAGCACCACGGTTCCGAAACCGCTGGCTGGCGAGCCGTTGGGCGGGACTTCGTTGATCCCTTGCAGCACGGCCTGAAAGGTGGTTTGGGCGGAGGCGACCCCGGCGGCCATCACAGTTCCGAGAACGAAGGCAATGAGGATTTTTTTCATGTGATTTAGGTTTGTTTTTTTTGATTGGGAATTACACCGGCTTCAGCAGTGCATTTCGGCTCCTTTATGACACAAAAAATATTTTAGTCAACCCTTCCGTTCAGCAATCTGGCAAACTCAAAATCGCAAGAGCTTGCCGACGATCACTGGCTGAAAAGATCGCTTTCATGGAGCTTGAAGCTGGATCGCTCCTTGATCAACCTGCCGCGGCCCCGGCAGACGCGAACCTTGATTCCCGTTTGCCTTCGCCGCCGTTGTCCGCCAAACTGCGCGTCCCATGATGAGCAAACGGTTTTACATCACCACCGCGATTGATTACGTCAACGGCCAGCCGCATCTCGGCCATGCCTACGAGAAAATCATCGCCGACGTCATCGCGCGCGCGCGGCGCAGCCTGGGCCAGGAAGTTTTTTTCCTGACCGGCCTCGACGAACACGGCCAGAAAGTCCAGCAGGCGGCGCAGGCCGA
>JAYVCM010000537.1:0-2844 GCA_043749955.1 Limisphaerales bacterium
TGGTGGTCGCGTTCTGGATTGTGTTCAGCACAATTGCCGCGCCGCTCGTCATCCAAAAAGTTCTCTCCTCCGGTGTGCTGGCGGGTGGACAGTTGCTGGCCGGTGCCGCCAGCAGCGCCATTCAAACCGCCGCCACCACCGCCGGTGCTGCTGCCGCTGCCGCCACAACCGGCGTTCCGTTTGCCAGTGTGGGTGCTGCCGGCTTGGCTGCCGTGATGAGCACCATGTCGTCCGCCGGCGGCCACGGCAGCGCCGGGGCTATTATCATCGCTGGTTCCGGCCTGCCGCCGCGCTCCGCGCGTGGCCGTCCCGGTGACGACATCTCCGGCGATAAATCCGTCCGCGACCTCATCGCCAAAACCAAAGGCAACTACTTCTGAAATTTATGGAAAACACCGAACTTAATCCCCGCCATACACCGACCGGCGACAGCACGACACCTCGCCTAGCCCGGAAGCGTTTTGACCCGACCCAACTTTTCGCGCAGCGCGACCGCCTGCCGTGGTTTTGGTTTTTCGCGGCTGTCGCTGTGACCCTGGTTGCCGCGCTCGACCGCTATCATCTCATCAGCCAGTTCAAACAGCGCGAGCGTGTCGTCATCATTGACCCGGCACAGACATATTACATCAGCCCCTTACTGCAATTTCAGGAGGCGAAAGATTTGCACGTCCAGCAGGCAACGCTGGCAACCACCGCCTTGCTCGAACGCAGTCCAAAAGATTTCGACCACGCCGATTTGTTGAAACAAATGTTTCTCAAGCCCGCATTCCAAAAAGCCCAAGATCAGCGCACGCGTGAAACCGTCGAGTTCCGTTCCAAGCAGCTTCATCAAAAGCCAGAGGTTGCCCGCGTGGACATTCTCGCCACCCGCGAAAACGAAGTGCTCGCCACCGTCACCGGCCAGTTGATTCGATCCGGCATCTTTCAGGAAAAAGTTTTCACCGAGGCGTTCAATTTCAAGTTAAGCCTCCGCCTTATCCGCAACCCCAACATGGCCGTCAATGGTCGCTTCCCGACCGCCGTCGCCGACTTCAAATATGAAATCACCAATTAGCATTCTCTTATTATCCGCCGCCGTTGCATTTGCGGAATCACCCGAAGCCATCCAGCACGTCACGCTCGACGAAAGCGCGGTCGTCACGGTGCCTGTCTCGACGAATCGCGTGACCACCATCAGCTTTCCCGGCCCCATCGCCGCGATTGATGCCGTGGGCGTGACCGCCGATGGCAAGACGCTTGGGCAATTCCAACTCGCACACACGAAAGGCTCGACGTTCTTGTCCGTCCGTGCGCTCGCGCGCAAGGCCGCGACGAATCTCAACATCCGTTGGAATAAAAAAACTTACGTCTTCGAGTTGGCGGAAAGTGATGCGCCGGTGCTCGCGCTGAATCTTGATGATCCCGCTTCGGCGGAAACCGTGCTACCCGCGCCGCTCACGACGCCGACGCAGTTGCTTGCGCTGCTCGACAAAGCCAAGGCGTTTCCGCTGTTGAAAAAACAACACGCGGACGCGGTCGCCAACGCCGAGGTCAAAACTTTCGGTGACGCGCCGCAAGTCACCGACTTCAACGACTACGAAATCCGCATCGAGGAAGTGTTTCGGTTCAACACCGAAGACACGCTCGTTTTTCATACCACGTTGAAAAATAAATCGGAAAACGAAATTCGTTATCTGCCGGAAAGTTTCTGCGTCCGCGTCGGCAACCGGCTTTATTACCAGTCCATCAGCGATGCCCTCGGCGTGCTGCCGCCGCACTCCGCCAGCACGGTTTATTTCGCCGTCACCGGCACACCGGACGGTGGGCGCAACGAGTTGTCCCTGAAAAATGAATTCACGGTGCTGGTCACTCGTCTGTCACCGCCACCGCCGCCCGCCGTCGTCACCAATGCCCCCGTCATCCATGTGAAACCACTTTACACACCCAGGAATCAACCATGAAACCACGCGACTTTCTTAATTTCTTCAAAACCAAGAGCGGCAAACTGGTTGTGTTTTGCGCGCTTTTCGGAGGTGGTCTCGTTTTGTTTGGCGTGTTTCGTGAAAGGCATCGCGACCCGGAAGACATCGCCGTTGCCCCCGCCCGAACGAACATCACCGACAAGGCACAGGTGGTGCAGTCGGTCGAATTGCCGATGCAGCCGTTCCATCCGCCGACACCAAAGGCCGAGCCGTTGCCGGTGGTGAAATCCAACGACGCGCCGAAAGTCATCGTTGACTCACGGGCACAGGAAGCCAAAGTGCCGACGCTCGCGCCCATCAGTTTGTTCCCTGACTCGGCAACCGAAAATGGCGACAAGAAAACCATCAGCTCGATTTACGCGCCGTTTGGCCGGCTCATTTCGTGCGAGACGATCATCACGGTGGACTCGTCCTCGATTCAGACGCCCATCATCGGACTCGTTACCGAAAACATTTATCACGCAGGCAAACTCGTAATCCCCGCTGGCACGGAGGTTCATGGCACGGCCCAGACCGACCGGCATCGCGAACGCATCGCCAGCGGCAACAACTGGACGCTCGTCTGGCAAGGCGGCGAAGAACTCCACTTGAAAGCCATCGCCCTTGACCGCGAGTTTTCCGGCGACCAGGAAGGCTGGGCCATCACCGACGGCAGCGCCGGTCTGCGCGGACGCGTCATCAAGTCCGACAATCTTGCCGAGTTGAAATTATTCGCCGCCACGTTTCTTTCCGGTGCCGCCGGTGCATTGACGGAAAAACAACAGACGGTCTTCGGCTCGGTCAGCAGCCCCACGTTGAATAACGCCCCATTCGCAGGCGCGCAAAAGGTGGTTGATACCTACGCACAGCAGATCTACGACGCCATCCAGCGCGACGGTTTTTA
>JAYVCM010000538.1:0-4378 GCA_043749955.1 Limisphaerales bacterium
GTGGGAGGAGATTTACAGCATCGGCGTGGCGGATTACGGGAAGGCGGACTACACGAATCTGCCGGCGGGACTCTTCCGGTTTCGCATGGAGGCTTTGAACCTGATGGGCGTTCCCAACGGGCGCAACCTTTCCCAATTGGTGACCGTGCCCGTCGCCGCCTGGAAAACAGTTTGGTTTTGGATCGCGGTTGGACTGGCGTTGTTCGCCATTACCGCCGGTGGCTGGCGGTTGTCCGAGTGGCGGCGGATGAAGCGGCAGGTTCAGGATTTGGAGCGGTCGCGGGATCTGGAGCAGGAACGTTTTCGGATCGCGCAAAACATCCATGACGATCTCGGCGCGCGGGTGACGGAGATTTCGTTGCTCAGTTCTTCGGCGCAACTGAAGCCCAACATGTCGCCGGAGGCGCGCGCGGAATTTGGAGCGGTTTCCCGCCTAACCAGTGAGCTGGTGCAGGCGCTGCATGAAACGGTCTGGGCGGTGAATCCAAAAGACGATCATCTCGATTCGCTGGGTAGCTTTGTCTGCCAGATGGCGAACCAGATGTGCGCCCAAGCACAGTTGCAGTGCCGGTTGGAGATTCCCGATTTGCCGGACGATGTGCCGGTGGCCAGCCCGATCCGGCATCATGTCATCATGGCGGTGAAGGAAGCCATTCATAACGTCATCAAGCACGGGCACGCCTCGGAAATCCAGATCGGCATCCGGCAGGCGGGCAGCGTGGTGACTCTTCAGGTAAGCGATAATGGTTGCGGGTTTGACCCGGCGGTCACGGTCCGCGGCAATGGCCTCGACAACATGGAACGCCGGCTGCGTTCGTTGTCGGGGAGTTGTCTGGTCGTAAGCCAGCCCGGCGCGGGAACCAAAGTAACCCTTGAGTTTCCCTTGCCGGTCGCTTAATTCCTTCAACGCCATTCAAAACTCCAACTATGTCCCCGCAGAAAAATAATCCAAAACTCCGGCGCGTGGCCATTGTCGAGGACGACAGCGGCCTGCGGAATCAGTTGCAGAGCATCCTCAAATCCGCGCCCGGAGTTTGCTGTGTGGGCACCTTTGGTTCGGCGGAGAAGGCGCTGGAGGGGATGGTCGCGGTGCAGCCCGATGTCATTCTGATGGACATCAATCTGCCAGGAATGTCCGGCATCGAGTGTGTGGCGCGGCTGCGCAAAGACCTGCCGGCCACGCATGTCATCATGCTGACCGTTTACGAGGACAGCGACCGGATTTTTCTAGCGTTGCAGGCGGGAGCCGATGGCTATCTGGTCAAGTCGAGTCCGACCAATGTGCTGCTTCAGGCCATTGAAGATGTCCACCAAGGCGGGGCGCCGATGTCGAGTCACATCGCCCGGAAGGTGGTGCGCCAGTTTCGTCAGGCAGAACCGTCCCGCGATGAAGCGGCCAACCTCGCCAAGCGGGAGCGGGAGGTGCTCAACTTGCTGGCGTCCGGCTTTGTGTATAAGGAGATCGCGGATCAACTGGGCATCGGCACGGAAACGGTGAAGACCTACGTCAAAAACATCTGCAAGAAACTTCATGTCCGCAACCGGCTGGAAGCGGTGGCGCGCTTCGGCCACAAATAGCCGGTTTCGGCAGTGCCTTAATTTGGCTGTCGGGCTCGACGTGAGGAGTGCTGCCCCAAACGACTCGCTACCTCGTCGCCTACAAATCAGGGTTTGGCCGGGCGGACTATCCCACTTTTAGGGGAATAGCCAATAACCGCAATCTGAAGGATTATCTTCGCAGTTCCCAACGTCTAAAAACTGTAAAAAAAATCAACTCATGAAACGTATTCATTCATCCGCCGTTCAACACTTGCGCCGGCACGTGTTCACCTTTTGTCTGTTTGTGTGCGGCATGGTGATGGTGACCCAGACCACCCAAGCCACGCTGTTGCTGCAATATAATTTTGATGAGGTCAGCGGGAGCGCGCTGGATGTGTCGGGGACGGGAACTGCCGCCAATGCTTTCCTCTTCAATCTGGCCACGCGCACCAACAACACGCCCGGCGGAACGGGCAAGGCGCTGGACGTGACTCCGGGCGGCGCGTTCACCAATTACGCGTATGCTTTCACCGGAACGAACAAGTTGAATGCCGCAATTGCCAATCTGACGTTGACCACGTGGATCAATCTGCAAGGCAACATCACCAACGGCGACCGGCTCATGGGCAATGTCACTGCCAGCAGCGGCTTTGATTTTGCATTTAACAGCACAGCGTCACCAACCGTTGCGGCGCTCACGTTCAGAAAAAATGGCACCGGTGGCGGCTTCCCGGCAACGGCGACGGTAAATTTGACGAACCAATGGGTGTTTTTGTCGGTCGTTTACAATGGCGCCAACGTGACTTACTACACGGGAACCGTAGCGAGTGCGGTGGCTCAACTAGGCACGAGTGTGGCCGTTTCAGGAAGCATTAATGCCTCCGCCAACAATTTCCAAGTAGGCGCGACGCCAGCCAGCACGGCGGATCGCACCCCGCCCGCTTGGTTTGATGATGTGCGGGTCTATGACACCGCCCTCACTTCGGGACAGTTGGAAACGATCCGACAATCCGTTTTCCCCACCGGCGTCGCGCCGAGTGTGACGCTGCAACCAGCCAGCCAGACGATTTACACGAGCGGGAATCCGACCTTTACTGCCGGTGTCAGTGGCGATTTGCCGATGCTTCGGCAATGGTATCGCAACGGCACCAACGCGGGTAACATCATCACCGGGGCGACGAACTTGAGTCTGACCTTGACCAATGTTTCATTGAGCGACAGCGGCTCCACTTTCAGTTTGTTCGCGAGCAATTCATTTGGAACGACCTGGAGTTCGAACGCGCTTCTCACTGTCGTCGGCGTGCAAATCACCTCGCAGCCGACTCCGGCCAGTCAGACGTTGTATGCCGAATCAACGGCCTTGTTCAGTGCGGTGGTGAATGGGGCGCCGCCGTTGGTTTATCAGTGGTATTTTTTTGGCACAAACAACGCCTTCACCAACGTTGTTGTCGGAGCCACCAACGCAACACTGGCTTTGACCAAGATAACTGCAAACTCGGTTGGAGTTTATGCGCTGTTCGTCACCAATGCGTTTGGTGTCGCGTGGAGTTCCAATGCCACACTGGCGGCGGTGCTTCCGCTTTACAACACAGCGCAAGCCACTAACCTCTGGACCGTGCCGCTGGGTTCGCGTTCTTACTTGAGCACGAATGTGGCATTGAATCTTGAACGCGGCCTGGCGTTCAATCCGGCGACCACCAATCTGCTGCTCGTCAGCCGTGGCGAGGTTAGCGGGTTTAGTGTCGTGTCGCTGAATCCATTGACCGGGGCTGAAAATTATTTTCTCGATACCAACGGCATCGGTGGCGGAACTTTCCCCATCAATATGATCCGGGCCGCCAGTGACGGGGCGGTCTATGCGGCCAACCTGACCACGGCGGCGGCAGCTGGAGCATTGGCCTATCGGGTCTATCGCTGGGCTGACGACAACTCGGCCACGGTTCCAACCCTTTCGTTCAGCGGCGATCCCGGATTTGGGGTGGCACCCGGTCTGCGCTGGGGTGATAACCTGGCCTTGCGCGGTGCGGGAAATGACACGCAAATACTGCTGGCCTCGGCGACGGGAACCAATGTGGCCTTGTTGACCACCAGCGACGGCGGGTTGAGCTTTACGCCGCAGATCATTCCGATCAACGGTGTTCCATCAGGCTTTGGGCAATACGGACTAACCTTCGGCCCCAGCACCAATACGTTCTGGGCCAAGACCGGCGGCACCAATTTATATCTGGTGACGTTTGATTTAAATACACTGACCGGTTCGGCTGCGTATGTTTATACGAACACGCCGAATCTCTTCCGGGCGATTGCAACGGACAGCGGAAATCGCTGGCTGGCCGGGGTGGCCAATGAATCGCCGGACACGATGCGGCTGTATGATGTGTCAGCCCTGACGAATCCGCCGGTCTTGGCGGACCAGGAACTTCTCGGGACCGCGAAAGGCCTGACCGGTTCAGCAACCATACCCGCCGATTCAACTTTTTGGACTAACCGATATGTGTTCACACTGGATCCGTATAACGGCATTTCTGCCTTCTTGATTGATAACAATTTCGTGTTGATCACATCTTCAACGAACGCGAATCTGACTTCGCTGACATGGAATCCGGGAACCTTCACTCCGGCGTTCAGTTCAAGTGTGACGAGCTATGCGGGAACAAATTTTCTGCCGAACAATCCGGTGACGGTGACGGCGGTGGTCGCGGATACGAACGCCACCTTGCAGTTAAGCTTCAACGGTGGGGCGTATGGGCCGTTGACCAGCACCGTGTCGAGCGGGTTTTTGACTCTGACGCAAGGCGCAGCGAACGTGGTGAAAGTGCTGGTGACGGCGCAGGACACC
>JAYVCM010000539.1:0-2989 GCA_043749955.1 Limisphaerales bacterium
GCGGTGTTGCGCGCGAGCGGCGAGGAAGATCGCGGCATCCGGCGTGCGCGGTTCATGGGCGTGCTGCACGGACAACATCGTCCGGCGGTGCTGATCGAAGGCGGTTTTTTGTCCAATCCGCACGAGGCCGCGCGGATTGAAAGCGCCGAGTTCCGGCAGAAACTCGCGCAGGCGGTGGCGGATGCGCTGCGGTGAAATTGGTGAAGGCGGACGCGGCGAATGGCACAGCATCAAAATGGTTTCGCGTGGGGAAGTCATCTGGGATGCCTCTCAATTTTAAGACTACCGAAGACGTCATGTCCCAACGGGACAATCGAAAATAGCCCGGCGTTTTAACGCCGGGGTCGGACGTAATCGCGGAAAAGTCCCGCAGGGACGGCTGAAAATTACGTTTCGTTTCAGCCGTCCCTGCGGGACTCGACGTTTTTTCCGGCCTGCCCCGGCATTGAAATGCCGGGCTATTTTCGATTGTTCCTCCGGAACAGAAAAATTGAACTGTGCCCGTTAAACGGACTTGCGGACGCTCATGCGGCGGAGATTTTGGCGCGCACCCGTTCGCGGATGCCGTTGACGTCGGCTTTAGTCAGCGGAGTGGTGGGTTTGTCCGCCGCTTCGAGCAGCCACGTTTCGAGTTCAGGCGTGATGTCGAAAAAATTTCGTTGCCGTTCGCGGAGGGAACGGATGAGGTCGTTGACAAGTTCGCTGGCGTCGGTGCAGACGCCGGAGAGCACCTGATCTTGCAGGAAATCTTCAACGTCTCTGGCCAGTGCGACGGTCATGGCAAAACTTTATCGCGCGTGATGGATGTTTGCAAGTGGCGGTTGCTAAGCGATGGGATCAAGGATGCGCATCCCTTGCTTGTCTCGGAATTCTGGAATCCAAGCGTCCTTGAAAGGGGCGAGGTGCTCTTCCTTAATTGCGCCGTGAAAGGAGTCAAACTTCTTTGGCCGCACGCCACCATGTTTTTTGAGGTAATTACGACAATGCGTAATCAAGAGGTCTTGGAGCGCTTTCAAGGACAGGACATAAAACCGATCATCACCATATTGACGAGATAATGCTACAAAAACACAAATAATTTCACCCGGAAGTGGAACAGGACTACCAAGCACTTGCGTCTTTCCGACAAGCTTAATATCAACATAACGACGGGTATCGAACTGCCAAGAGGAACCATTCGATGCCTTAACCTGCACAGGTATTGAGCGGAATTCCGAATCCGTAGCAATGATATCATATTCAGGAACGTTCCCTGAGAAGGTCGCCGCAACTAGTCCAATACGGCCGAGAGCAGACGCGACAAGATACTCGCCAATTTGTTTGGTGATTTGATTGTTTCTTCCAGTAGCCATAGCGTAAAAGCTTAAAATTTTGAGGCCTTGGTTCAAACCTGCAACAGTTTGATTTGCTCATCCTCTTTCGTCGCCGCTTCGCCGAGGGTTTGCGTCTGTTTGCGGCGGCGTTCGATGATGTGCTTGTCCAGCAGCGGGTCGTAGGCCACGGGATAATTGCCGTCGTAACACGCCATGCAGAAATTTTCCTTCGGCTGGCCGGTGGCCGCCACCATGCCCGCCTGCGAAAGATAATGCAGCGAGTCGGCGTTGAGATATTTGCGGATCTCGTCCACGGTGTTGTTCGCGGCCATCAGCTTGCTGCGGTCGGGAAAATCAATTCCATACACGCACGGGTTCATGTGCGGCGGACAACTGACGGCCACATGGACTTCGCGTGCGCCGGCTTCCTTGAGAGTTTTCACGCGCGTGCGGCACGTCGTCCCGCGCACGATGGAATCGTCCACGATGATGACGCTCTTGCCCTTCACGAGCGATTCGATGAGATTCAATTTCACGCGCACATTGAAATCGCGGATGAGCTGCGTGGGCTGGAGAAAACTGCGTCCGACATAATGGTTGCGGATGAAGGCCATCTCGTAAGGAATGCCGGATTCCTCGGCGTAGCCCATCGCCGCGCACACGCCGCTGTCGGGCACGGGAATGACGAGGTCGGCCTTGACGTTGTGTTCGCGCGCGAGCTGGCGGCCCATTTCTTTGCGGACTTCATAGACGCTGTGGCCATTGATGACGCTGTCGGGCCGCGCGAAATAAACGTATTCAAAAATGCAGAACGCCTTGCGGTGGTGGTCGGGAAAAGCCTGGATGCTCGTCAGACCTTTTTCGTTGATGATGACGATTTCGCCGGGCGCAACGTCGCGGATGAAGCGCGCGTGGATCAGATCAAACGCGGTCGTCTCGCTGGAAAGCACATACGCGCCTTCCGCCGTTTTGCCAATTGAGAGCGGTCGAAACCCGTGCGGATCGCGGGCGCCGATCATTTCTTTCTCGGTCATGATGACCAATGAATACGCGCCTTCGATGCGGCGCAGCGACTGGACGATGGAATTGGTCGTGCCGCCCATCTCCGGCTGCGCGAGCATCATGATGATGATCTCGCTGTCCACGGTGGTCTGGAAAACGAGGCCGCGCGTTTCGAGTTCGTCGCGGAGCGCGGCGGCGTTGGTCAGGTTGCCGTTGTGCGCCACGGCGATCTGGCCGCGGGCGCAATCCACCGTGAGCGGCTGGGCGTTGCGGAGATTGGAAGAGCCGGTGGTGGAGTAGCGCGTGTGGCCGATGGCGCGGTCGCCGACGAGGTCGTGCAAAATCTTCGGGTCGGCAAAAATCTGCGGGACGAGGCCCATGCCGTGGTGCTTGAAAAATTTCCCGTCGTGGCAGGTGACGATGCCGGCGCTTTCCTGGCCGCGATGCTGCAGGGCGTAGAGGCCGAAGTAGGCCAGCTCGGCGGCGTTCGGATGGCCGAAAATGCCGAAGACTCCGCAGTAATGTTTGGGATAATTTTGGGGTTTGCTTTGCATCGCGCGCGTCGCTGAATTTTTGCAGAAAGAAATTGGGGGCGCAATCTTGAACCGGAGCAAACCGAGGGAATGGAAGCAGGACCTTGGCTCCGGTTAAAAATTGGATGCGTTCAAATACGG
>JAYVCM010000540.1:0-5281 GCA_043749955.1 Limisphaerales bacterium
CCGCTCACTCCGACCGGAGGGCGAAACGGATCAACTGGGCGGTGGTCTTGACGTTGAGCTTCCGGCGGATGTTGGCGTTGTGCACCGCCACCGTTTTCGGGCTGAGATGAAGCTGGCCGGCAATGTCGTTGGGCGACTGGCCCGCGCCGATCAGTTGAAAGATTTCAAATTCGCGGTCGGTGAGAATTTCCATCGGCGACCGGTTCGCCGGCGCTTTCCCGGAGAACCGCCGCAGGAGCCGCTCCGACATTTCCTGGCTCACATAAACATGGTTGGCCAGCACCTGCCGGATGGCCTTGAGCAATTCCTCGGGCGGCTGCTGTTTGGTGATGTAGCCGCTGGCGCCGGCGCGCAGCATCCGTTCGGCGTAGAGCGCTTCCTCGTGCATGGAGAGGGCCAGGATGGCCAGTTGGGGTTGCAGCGCCTTGAGATCCTTGACCAGTTCCAGCCCGCTTTTTCCGGGCAGCGTGACATCCGTCAACACCAGGTCGGGTTTTAATTTCTGAACCGCCTCCACGGCCTGGTGGGCGTTTTCCACTTCACCGCAAACCATCATGTCCGGTTCGTGGTTGATCGTGCCGCGCAGACCTTCCCGCATCATCGGATGGTCATCCACAATGAGGATTTTTTTTCGTGCCGCCGGTTTGGGCGCGCTGGGTTTGCGGGCTGCCATATCAATCCTTTTTAATCTTTTTTTTCCGGGCGGCTGGTGGCGGCCTGTTTATTTTCCGTGCCCCCGATAAATCCACCGTGCAGACGATGGCGGTGCCGCCCCCGGCTGCTTTCTGAATGGCCACGGATCCGCCAATCATCCCGGCCCGGTAGCGCATGATGCGCAAGCCCATGCCGGGTTTCTTCTGCGGCCGGGCCGGCAGGCCCGCGCCATTGTCTTTGATCGCGAGCCGGATCCCGCCCGGCGTCCCGGCCAGGCCGATCCCGATGCGTCCGGGTTTGCCGTGTTTGATGGCGTTGGTGACGGCCTCCTGGGCGATCCGGAACAGATGCGTGGCGAGCGCGTTGTCCAGAATCAAAACCGGTTTTGGACAGGTGAAGCGGCAGCGGACCTGAAACATTTTTTTTGTCCGGGCGGCCAGCGACTCCAGCGCCGCCATCAAGCCGTTCGGCTCCGGTTCCACCGGATGCAGGCCGCGCGCCAGGCTGCGCGTCTGCGCGATCGCCTCGTTGATCACCTCCAGGATCCGGCCCGATTCCTGGGCTTCCGGGAGGGATTTGGCGGCCAGTTTTTTTTGCAATGCGCTGGTCAGGTAGGCCGTGCCCGCCAGAATCTGGCCCAGCCCGTCATGCAGATCCTGGGCGATGCGCCGTTGTTCCCGCTCGCCGGCGTGCAAGATTTCTTTTTCCAGTTCCAAGCGCTCCGTGACGTCGCGCAAAAAAATCGAGGAGTATTGGAACTGGTTGTCGCTCCACAACGAACTGGCGTCCACCAGCACATGCCGGATCGTGCCGTCCTGGCAGCGCCGTTTCATCGGAAAGTTGCGCACCGTCTCTTTGGCCGCCAGCCGCTTCAACAGCTCAAGCCCCTGGCCCGGGTCCACGCTGAACTCGTTGAAGGCATGTCCCAGATAATCCTTGGCCGGGTAGCCCAGCAGCTCCAGTTGCGACTGATTGGCGCGCAGGATGGTGCCGCTGGCCGACAACCAGACCAGGCCGATGGGTGCCTGGTTGAAAAAATTCGAGAGGTTATGCTCGCTGCGGCGCAACGCTGCTTCCGCCTGTTCGCGGGCGGCGAGGCCGGCCATCGCCGTGAGCGCAAAGGAAATGTCGTCACTCACCTGCGTCAGCAGGCCCAGTTCGTTTTCATCAAAGAAATCCGCCTGCGGCGCACAAACTGAAAAAGCCCCCGCCACTTTGCCCGCCATCCGGATGGGAAACGCGGCGACATAGTGCAGCCCGAATTGCAGCGCCCGGCTGCGCCGCGGCCCCAGGTCCGCGTTGCCGGCAATATTCTCGATCACGACCGTCCGGTTTTCGCGGACGGCCGTGGCCACCGGCCCGCGGCCTTCCGGCTCACCGTGCGCCATCACGCGGATGCCTTCGAGATAGCCGGTCGCGCCGGCCTGCGCCACCGGTTGAACGGAGCCATCCGGCGCGACCATGCCAACCCAGGCGAGTTTGAAACCGCCCTTTTCCACCGCCACCCGGCAAATCTCGTCCAGCAGTTGCTGGCGGTCGGAGTGATGGACAATCGCGTGATCAATGCCGCCCAGGATGGCCTGCACGCGGTTGAGCTGGGCGATGCGTTGCTCCGCCCGCTTGCGTTCAGTGATGTCGGTGAAGAGGCACGCGCACTGGCCCTGGTGCGGCGAGTAGAAGTGACAGTCGAAATGGCGTCCCAGGTTCTGGGCAAAACCCTCGACATACTCCGGCTCGCCGGTCAGCACCACGCGCGCGGTGGTCTTGAGCCAGAAGTCTTCCAGATCCGGGAACAACTCCCGGACGGTCCGGCCCACCACGGCTTCACGCTTCTGGCCGACGGTTTTCAAATACGCCGGGTTCATGTCGAGATAACGCCAGTCCGCCGGCTTGCCCGTCGGCTCATTGACCAGCTCGACCAGAAAGAAACTCTCGTCCATGGTTTCAAAAAGACCACGGAAGCGTTCCTCGCTCTGACGCAGTGCTGCCTCGGCGTTCTTTCGCGCGCTGATGTCCTCCGTCAGGATCATGATGCCGCCGATGTCCCCGTGGGCATCCAGCCAGGGACTCACACTCCAGCGCAACCAGACTTGGGTTCCATCCGCGTGCAGCCACCGGTCTTCGTCGCAAAACTGGGCTTCACCCGCCAGACCTTTCCGGTGGGCCGCCTTCCACCGGTCGGGAAGATCGGGACTGATCTCGTAATGGTTGCGCCCAATGAGATCGCGGGGGGCGGGATGAAAATCGCCCGTCCAACGCCGGCTGGCGGCGAGGTAGTTCATGCTCCGGTCGAACATGGCGATGGCCGCCGGCGCCTGCTGCACGAAGGAATACAGTTGCGCCTCCCGGGCCTGCAGCGCCTTTTCCGCCTGCCTGCGTTCGGTGATGTCGGTGAAGCTGACGCGGCATTGCTTCCGGGGATTCGTCACATCGCGCACCGCCTCGATGTGGACGACGAACCGTCGGGCCTGCGCATTCACCAAGTCCAGCTCCGCACTCTGCCGGGTGTCCGAACTGAAGACTCGCTGGCATAACAGGCAAAACGTGTTCTGCGCATCCGCCGGGACGAAGCGCGCAAACTTTTGGTGGATGAGGCGGCCGCGCTCCAGGCCGAGCAGTTTTCCCGCGCTGAGATTGGCCTCCAGAATCTCGCTGCGCGCGTTCAAGGTCAGGTGGGCGACCGGCGCAAAATCGTAGAGGCCGGCATAGCGGTCCCGCGCCTGCTCCAATTCCAACTGCGTCCGGCGCAGTTCGTCATTCTGCATCTCCAGCTCGACCTGGTGGACTTGCAGCTCATGCACCAGCCGCTGCACGTCATACGCCGGCATCTGCGCGACTTCGCGCCGCGTCGTGGCCAGTCCCGCAACGCGGGACTCGGCCTGCGTGCGCAAGCGCGTGCGCAATTTTTTGGGCGACGCGGAAGGCTGGCGGCGGGCTTTCATGCGGCGGCCTCCGTTCGCTGGCGGCGCGGGGATTTTCCCGGGCTGCGCCCGGATTTTTTTCCACGGATGGTTTTGTCAACCGTCACCAATTTCCACTTGCTTGGCATGTTACCAGGTTGGGTCATGGATTCTCCAAATGAACTGCGGCGAACATAACAGGCCGGCCCAGCCTGCAAAGAAAATTATCGGAGGCAGATCCTGCGCCCGCGTTCGCCGCGTTTTCAATTTTCACCGGGAGACCCGTCCATCGCACCGGCGGCATTTTGAATGCCGGCACATGTCCAGACGTGACCATGAACGGGCCGGGTGAAGCGAGTTTTCAGCCTTGTTTGAAAGTTGCGGCCCGGCGCTTTCTTCTTTATTCCTTTCGCCGATGAATCAACTCCTCAAGCGCAGGCAACGCCCGCTGCGCCGGTTCAACCCCGCGCTCCTGCTGGCGCTGACGATGGCGCTGCCGTTTTGCGGTGCTGCCGAAGAAACAAACCAGCTTGCCGGCGAGCGTTCCAAATTTCCCTGTCCGGATAATGAGATCGCCCGCTACACCGCGCATCGCGTGAGCGAGCCGATCGCGATTGACGGCCGCCTCGACGAACCGGCCTGGACGAACGCGCCGTGGTCGCCGCGCTTTCACGACATCCTCACCGGCGGGCGCACCGTCCACGACACGCGCGCCTGCGTGCTGTGGGACGACCAGAATCTTTACGTCGCCTACCGTGTCGAAGAGCCGTTCGTCCACGCGAAGTTCACCCACCACAACGATCTCATCTGGCAGGACAACGACGTGGAATTTTTCATCGCGGGCCGGGACGCCTATTACGAATTTGAGATCAACGCCTTCAACACCGCCTACGAAGTGTTCTTCATCTGGGCCGAGGCTTACGCGTCGGGTGGCTTCGCGAACGCACCGGAGTTTGCCCGCACGAATCTTGTTCCCTTCAACGGCGTGGATTTCAAAAATCATCCGCGCGGCCAACGGCTCGGCAATTTCAAGTGGAGCTTTCCCGGAATGAGAACCGCCGTGGCCATTGACGGCACGGTGAACAACGACAGCGACCGCGATCACGGCTGGACCGTCGAGCTGGCGTTTCCGTGGAAGGGCTTGGAGTCGCTGGCCAGGTCAGATCACCGCGCGCTGCCGCCGATGGACGGCGACGTGTGGCGGATGGATTTCTCGCGGTTCAACACTTACAAGGCAGCGTCGCCCGCGAAAGATTCCGGCGGCTGGGTGTGGAGCAAACACGGCGTCTGGGATTCGCACATCCCGGAATGTTTCCCGTTCATCCGCTTTACGACGAATGTTGTTTCCACTGCGAACTCCGGGATTCGCGCCTCGCCGTGATCCGCGCGTCACTGGTGAGCGCGTGCCGTTCAACGTGGCGGCGGGCATCCTTGCCTGCCGTAGAGCCGGGCTTCCAGCCCGGCGGAAAAAACCTCACGCACAGCCATGCGCATTGAAACTTTCACGGGCGCACCAAACATCCGCCGTTCCTTCCGGGCGGCAAGGATGCCGCCCTCTACGTCGGGCAAGGTTGCCCAACGCTACGTTTGTTGCCCGTCCCTCCCAGGGCAGACGCATCTAAAATTTCCATTAACACCGTGGCTTTAGCCCGGTGTAAGGAGAGAGGAGAGGAGTTTCCAGCCGTTTCAACGGCTTTGAAGACTGACGCGAGAAACCGTTGAAACGG